>CAZKXV010000006.1:7069-21911 GCA_964556835.1 uncultured Clostridia bacterium | reverse complement strand
GATTAGGGGTAAGGGAACAGAGGTTTTAGCGGGGATTACTTGCGGTGAACTAGATGTTCTATATTATCAAGGCAATGGTTTTCCTGTTGTTGCTGGAGATAAGAAAATAATGCTTATAGGTGGTGGAATAGGAGTGCCGCCATTATTTTCAGTAGCTGAACAGTATAAGGACAGGGAATTCTATAGTTTTATGGGTTTCAGGTCGAAAGATAAAGTTATATTAGAAAAGGAGTTTCAAGCAGTAGGCGAGTTAGTAATAACTACCGATGATGGTTCATATGGAGAAAAAGGCTTCGCAGTAATGCAAGCTATCTCGTTGATTCATAAAATCAAACCAGATGTGATATTCGCTTGTGGACCTAAGCCTATGCTGAAAGCTCTGACTAATGTGCAAGATAATGTAAAGATATTTGTATCTATGGAGGAAAGAATGGGTTGCGGTTATGGTGCTTGTTTGGTATGCACTTGTAAGACAATAGCAGGCAACAAACGTGTATGCATGGATGGTCCAGTATTTGATATTAAGGAGCTAGAGTTATGAACAAAATGAGTGTAAATATTTGCGGAATTGAGTTCAAGAATCCAATTATTTCGGCTAGTGGAACCTACAATTTTGGAGAAGAGTTTAGGGACTATTATGATATATCCATTCTTGGCGGTATTTCTGTTAAGGGTCTGACTAGAGAGGTAAGACAAGGTAATGACAGCCCAAGAATAGCTGAAACATATGGTGGTATATTGAATAGTGTGGGGCTTCAAAATCCGGGAATTGATTTTTTTATAGATAAGACTCTAGGTACACTTAAGAATGATGATACGGTAATTATTGCTAATATCGCTGGAAGTACTATCGATGATTATCTTTATATGGCAGAGCGAGTGGATAATTCAAGTGTGGATATGGTAGAATTGAACATATCTTGTCCAAATGTTAAGGAAGGCGGTTCGGCTTTTGGAGCAAAGCCTGAAAGCGTACTCAAAATTGTATCAGCTGTAAGAAAAGTTATTAGTAAAAAACCATTTATTGTTAAACTAACTCCAAACACAGCAAGTATAGTTGAGACTGCACTTGCTAGTCAAGAGGCTGGCGCTGATGCCATTTCACTAATTAATACTATTACAGGTATGGCAGTAGATGTTAAGACAAGAAAACCTATTCTGGCAAATATCATAGGTGGGCTTTCAGGTCCAGCTATTAAGCCTGTTGCACTTAGAATGGTATGGCAAGCTAGTAGTGCAGTTAATATACCCGTAATAGGTATGGGTGGTATTATGACAGCCGAAGATGTAGTTGAATTTATGTTATGTGGTGCTAGTGCGGTCCAAGTAGGGACTGCAAATATTATAGACCCTATGGCATGCAAGAATATTATAGAGGGACTAGACAAATATATGTCAGCGAATGGCATTAAGGATATAAATGAAATAATAGGAGAACTTATAGTATGAAAGACAAAGAGATTATGGATATTTTTGAGCAGTCGGGTGGCGTGCTTACTGGACATTTTAGGTTGACAAGCGGAAGGCATAGCGGGCAGTATATGCAATGTGCGAAACTTTTCGTGAATCCTAAGCATAGCGAATTGCTATGCTCCGCACTTGCTAAGAAATTAAGTCATCTTGATATAGATATGGTCGTATCCCCCGCAGTTGGTGGTATTATTATGGGATATGTGATGGCAAAGCATCTAGGCTGTAATAACGTTTTCACCGAAAGGGTAGATGGCGAAATGCAACTTAGGCGAGGGTTTAGCGTTACTCCTGATATGAAAATTGTTGTTGTAGAGGATGTTGTAACTACTGGAGGCTCAGTCAAAGAGGTAATAGCGTTACTCACTAGTATGGGAGCAAATATTATTGCGGTTGCAAGTATAGTTGATAGAAGTGCGGGCAAAGTCGTATTTGGGCGTGACTTTTATAGTTTGCTAAGTATGGATGTCGTTTCTTATTCTGAAGAAGAGTGTCCACTGTGTAAAGAGGGTATGCATATTACTAAACCCGGTAGTAGACATCTAGTCAAATAATATAATTAGGTTGCGTTGTAAGACATTATAGTAATTGATGAGATATTTTAATAAATATATATTGAATATAGAAATCCTCTCACCTAAATAGGTGAGAGGATTTTCAATAGATGGTGGTCAATGAGGAACTCGAATCCCCGACCCCTTCCACGTCAAGGAAGTGCTCTACCAGCTGAGCTAATTGACCGTATTCTTTCGTTCGATTATATTATCATATATACATAATGAATATCAAGTGTTTTTTTCTATATCTTATATTGATATGGCTTGTGTGCCTTGAAGTATGTGAGATATGTGTACCCTAGGCTAGTTAGATATTCAGTAACTGATTTATACCCTTTAGCTACACCGTCAGCAGTATGAGTATCTGAACCAAAGCTTATTTTCTCTCCCTTTAATTCTTTGTATCTCTCTATAATTTCAAGTGCGGGCATAAATGGAGCATTATGTGATATTGAACGAGTGTTAATCTCTAAACATTTGTCTTGTTCAATTATCCTTCTTAAGATACTATCAATTATATCTCGATGTTCGCTATAATATAGTGCTTTGTCAGTGTAGGGTGCATTTCTTGTTATATAACCTATATGCCCTATAATATCATATTGATATGGTGCTTGTAGAGAAAGCTCTATAGCTTCAAGATAACTCGTGTATGCTTGCTTCTTTTCTCGCCCGAAGAAAAACTCGGGGAAGTAAGCATCGTTACCTTTTATGGTATGAACGCTTAATATTGTGCTATCAAGTTTGTAGCTGTTATCTATTTCCTTATACAAAGGCTCGGCAGGTATACAAAATCCAAATTCTGCACCTATAGCTATATCAATTTGGCTCTTATACTTATCTTTTAAGATAGTCAGTGCCTTGTAATATTCTTCCATATCAATTTGTTCCGTTTGTCTAATGTCTCCAAAAAGATAATCTCTATCTATATGGTCTGTTATAGCAAGATAATCTAAGCCTTTTTCTATTGCTTTTTGGATTAGTAGTTCAGGGTTTTCTTTGCTGTCTGCTGAAAACATTGTATGTGTATGACAATCTATCATTTTATTCTGTTCTCCATTACATATTTTGCTATATAATTAGCTGTTGAAATATTTAGGCAACTGTCAAGTGCCTGAAAATTTGCATTAGAATTCACTTCAAGGACTAGTGCTCCTTTATTTGATTGTATTATATCCACTCCGCCATAATCTGCGCCTACTGCCTTTATGGCTTTATGTGCAAGAGTTATCATTTCTTCAGTTGGCTTAGTTAGATATGCTTTTGCTCCTAGTTCAATATTTGAGCGGAATTCATTTGTAATTGTCGCCCTTCTTTCTATTGCCCCAATAACTTTATCTCCAACTATATATATACGGGTATCTATTCCTTTTGCCTCAGCTATATATTCTTGAAATAATAATCTTGTAGTTATGTGAGAGAGTTCTTCAATTTTATCTAAGTCATCTATTAATTTGCAACCTATTCCATATGAGCTTTGTGCTTCTTTGATTACAAAAGGATAGCCTAGTTCTTCCATTATGCTATCTATATAAATGTTGCCTATTTCCTTACCATAGGTTTGCGGTGAAAAAAGTGATTGTGGGGTTCTTATATGTGCTTGTTCTAATTGTAGTTGCATAAGTAGCTTATCATCGCATATTGCTGTTGTTTTTGCATTGTTATATACTTTGACTCCTCTCGCTTCTAAAGCAATTGCTAGCGGTACATTTTTTTCTCTTAATAAAGCGATATCATAATTAGTAGCGATATCAATATTAAGGGAACAGTCATTTCCGCTTATAATATCTACCTGTATACCTAAGGTAGTTATAGCTTCTTTGAGCGCTACAATATGATAATCTTGCATGGTTGCAAAATATTCATTGTATATTATCATAATCTTTGTTGCGCTATTTGTCATAATCACCTAATTTTGCTTTGATTATATTAGTATACCATTCAATCATAAACGTTTCAATATTATATTGGTATTATTTAACAAAAAAAACTTTTTATCATTCAAAAATTTTTTTTCTGCTAGTTTTTTACTTATTCTGCTAGTTTTATTAAGTTTTCATTAAGGTTTGCCTATATTTTGTGTATGTTTTTTGCATTTTGACTATATATTGTGTTTGTTAGTATAATTAAATTTCAAAAAAAATCATTGACAAAGGGGGTAGCCTATTGTATACTATATAGTATCTAATCATAGGAGGATTATTTATTATGAAGAAATTAAACTTGAAAGCACTTCTTATAGTGATGATGATTATAATTGTTGCTTTCGCATTAGTTGCTTGCAAAAAAGACCCAGTTGAGAAAGTAGACCCAGTTGTTGAAGTTCCAGAAATAGATATTACTGAAACAATTACTGCGGTTTTAGCTGGACTTGATAAAAGAGTTGAGAGTGTTACTGGTTTGGGTGATAAGCTAGCTATTGATGTTTCTGCTTATGCTGAAATTAACGATGATACATATACAATCAATTTCAAAGCTAATTTAGATATCGCTGAAACAGCTACAAATAGTCAAAACGAGATATCATTTGAAGTTCTTGATGGCTCTGAAGTGCTATTTGGTGCGTATTATATCAATGAATTATTGCTACTTCAAATTCCAAATGAGGACATATATAAGGAAATGACTGGTTTTGATTTAACTGAGTTCTTATATGGTACTGATTTAGAATTAGGAACATTTATTGACTTACCTGCAATCAAGGGTGATGCTGATAGCTTTATTGGAATGATAGATACTTCTGATATTCCTAGTTTTTCTACAGATGAAGATTTGCTTGATATGATAGTTGGTATTGCTGAAATAGCTTTTGATCCATCTACATCAACAGTAACTGTTGATGCTGCTGGTAATACTACATATTCACTTGGAATGATTGATCTTAGTGCTTTGATTACCTCTATGAATATTTTCGCAATGCTACCTGCAGATATCACTGGAACATTAAATGATGTTGTAAATATGATATTTGGACTTGAGGGTACTGAAAGTTTTGATTTAACATCATGTACTATTCCAAGTTTTGAGCTTAGACTTGATATCAAAGAAGATGCAGATGCTGGACTATCTGGTTTGGCTCTTAATATTGACCTAGCTGCATTTAATTTTAAGGCAAATGCACTTGATCCTACACCTAGTCCTGTTGAAGCACTCAATATTTCTATTGGTGTTGATTTCGCTGTAGAATCTCCAACTACATTTACTGATATGATTTTACCTACACTTCCTACTGGAAAGGTATTTGAATATTTTAGCCCAGCAAATTTTAATGCTTCTGCTGATATTACTGTAATGGATAATGAGTATGTCGCAACTATTCAGACAGACATAAATGTATTTGATATTATTCATGGAAGATTAGACCAACCAAAAGCTTTAATTTCTTTAGTTAACGCTAGCGATCCTGATGATATTGCTTATCAACTTACTGTTTGTGATGGAGTAGCTTATGCTATGACTAACTTTGATGGTTCACCTGAATATGATTCATTAGAACTTGAGTATGTATTACAAGCTATCCTTGCTAAGATTGATGGACCTTTCTTGCCTGAAGAGCCTAGTACTGAACCTACTGAACCAACTGAACCAACTGAACCTACTGAACCAGGTTTTGAGATTGATATTATGGGACTTATTGGTGAACTTACTGGTATTATGGATTATGTAACTGAGGGAACTGATCCTCTATATGAACTTGAAATTACTTCTGATGAAGTAAGTGCTATTCTTACAGCTATCGGTGGAATTGATCCATTAGATACTGATGAACTTACAATTTATGGCGCTGTTAATACTTTAGTTACTGAAGCTGATGCTTATACTGGCGCTGCTGGTGAGTTAATAGATGTTGAAGGTGCTTTCTACTATATTACTGAGTTAACTACTGATGAGAACTTAGGAATGTGGGGCGAGTTTAATCTTACAAGAACTGTTGATGGTTATATAGCTACAGCTACTGGATATGAGTTTGACCCTGAAACAGCTCCAACAACTTATGCTGTTCCTACAGGCGTTGATGCTTATGTACTTACTGCTACAATTACTGAAATCGAGACTGCTGATGTTGTTACTGGCTACGATGTTGTACTAACTCTTAAAGAGGGTGCAGCAGCTGCTGAAGTAATATTCACTGGTAGAGTTGAGTATGGTACTCCTACAGAAGCTGCTGGCGACATAACTGTATATGTTGACTTCAGTCTTGATGGTACTGATTATGATGTATATGCTAATGTTGTATACGCTTATGATGCAGATGGCACAACTCCATTGTCAGTAACAGTTACTGCTGGTTCACATGGTGGATCTGCAGGTGTTTATGTTAAGACTGCAGATACTTATTATATTGCTACTTTGACATACGATCAGAAGGTTGATGGCGAATTATTCGGAGATATAACTCTAACATTTGAAAACAAAAATTTCTTAGTTTATGCTTATGACGCATTTTCTGGTAAATATGACCTTACAATATCTGGCGTATCTACTGTAATAGAAGACATAGATGTACCTACAGCTTTTACTACTACAACTACTTCTCCTGTAACTGCTTTTGCTATTGCTAATGTAACAGTTACTTGGGGTGATGCTGTTGATTTATCTACACTTGTTGCTCCTTCTAATTCTGGTGATTATACACCTCTTCTTACTCCAGCTGGAACAACAGCTACTTGGGAAGAATTAATGGATGCTGGTGAAGCATTTGGTCTAATATTAGAGAACAATGCTAAATGGATTGCTACTAATTGGTTTGGATGGACTGGCTTTGATGTAGTCTAATTAATAGATAACTAAAAATTATGTTCATTTAATTATGAATTAATGTAATTAAGGTCGCACTAATAAGTGCGACCTTTTTTCTTTAATAATGATTAATATATAAAGTAATAGGGATTGTCATAATATATACTGTTATAGAAAAAATAGAGAAAAGACTATATATTTTTAATAATTTATATTTAATAAGGTATCTTTCCCAAATTCTTGTTATAATACAATGTGCATTTAAGTAGTTGCAATTATCTTATTCCTTATGATAATATGAATACATTATAAGGAGCTTATTTATATGAATATAATTCCAAAACCTTTTGTAATAAGTATAGATAATATTTCAAGATATAGAGTGGATATGAATAGTGAAATATGTCATAATTCAAGTGTCAATGAAGCGAATGATTTAAGCAGTTTTTTCAAACGTGCTTTGGGATATGAATTAAAATCTCAGCAGACTGGAAATATCGAGTTTATTATATCTGATGATTATAAGAGTTTGGGGGAAGAAGGATACAAACTTATTATAGATAGCACAGGTATCCATATACAAAGTGGTTATGCTGTAGGTATTAGCTATGGTGTGCAAACTCTTAAACAGCTTATTGTTGAGCATATAATTGAAGATTACTCAGAAATACCATACTTAGAAATTGAGGATAAGCCTAGATTTATGCATAGAGGATTTATGTTAGATTGTGCGAGGCATTTCTTTTCACTAGAAGAAGTATTGAAGATTATAGATACAATAGCTTGTTTTAAGATTAATGTTTTTCATTGGCATTTGACAGAGGATCAAGGATTTAGGATACAGATTGACAAATATCCGAAATTAACTAGTATTGGAAGTCATCGCTCTCATACCCTTGGAGATGGAATATGGGAAGGTGGATACTATTCTAAGTCAGATATAGCTGAAGTAGTAGCTAGATGTAAGAAATATCATATGACAATTATACCAGAAATTGATATGCCGGGTCACGTAACAGCTATGCTAGCTGCATATCCTGATTTATCTTGCCATGGCAAGCCTTTGGAAGTGAGTACTAGATTTGGCATAGATAGAAATATTTTATGTGCAGGCAAGGAATCAACTTACAAATTTATAGAAAATTTGTTAGATGAAGTTATCGAGATGTTCCCCGATAAATATATACATTTGGGTGGTGATGAAGCACCGAAAATGAACTGGGTAGAATGCGAAGATTGCAAAAGAACACTTCAAGAGAATAACTTGGAAACTTATGAGCAGTTGCAAGGACATATGACTAATAGAATAGCGGACTATCTAGAAAAAAAGGGGAAGAGGGTTATTTGCTGGAATGAAAGCTTATATTCGGGGAATCTTAGAGATGATATTATTTGTCAATATTGGTCAGATGGCAAAAAAGCAGTAACTGTTAAGAAAGCTCTCAATTCTGGTAGAACAGGCATAATCTCGAAGTTTAGTCCTTATTATCTTGATTATCCATATGCTATGCATTCATTGAAAGCAGTGTATGAATATGAGCCAATATTAGATGGTTTGAATGATGATGTTGATATTATAGGTGTTGAATGTCCTCAATGGACTGAATATATAGATAATATGGCGATTTTCGATTATAGAACATTCCCTAGATTAGTTGCAATGGCAGAAACCGCTTGGGCTAAAGATAAGACAAAAAATTATGAAGAGTTCGAAGAGAGGCTAACAACCTCCTTAAGACTTCTTGATATGTATAAAGTTAGGTATGCCCTACTTTCTGAAACTAATCCACGTTTATGCAAGAAAATTAGTCAGATGTGGAAATTTTCAAAACATTTTTTTAAGAAAGAACATAGATTGATGATTAAGGAATCAAATAGGGCTATGAGCGAAATGAGACAAATGAAAAAAGAAATAAGTAGAGTTAAATAATAGCTTACTCCAGTGTAATTGCTATTATGTTATAAATATATAATCAATTTCACAAAATTTATAATATTTATAAGAGAGATTTGCATAATGATAAAGAAACTAATTGTTGCTACAAGTAATACATTCAATCCCTACCAAAATCTAGCGTTTGAGGAATATTTATTCAACACTCTTGAAAAAGATGCGTTTGTTCTTTATTTATGGCGAAATGATAATACCGTTGTAATTGGTAAGAACCAAAACGCATATTTAGAGTGTAATGTTTCTATGATTGCAAGAGAGGGCGCCTATGTAGCAAGAAGAAAAACAGGAGGGGGAGCAGTTTTTCACGACAAAAAGAACTTAAATTTCACTTTTATAGCTTATAATTCTGATTACGATGTGAAAAGACAATTAAACTTAATTATCAATGCGTTAGAAACATTTGGAATAAAAGCTGAGTTTTCTGGAAGAAACGATATTCTAGTAGATGGTAGAAAATTTAGTGGTAATGCTTTCCTTAGCCGTGATAACAAGAGTATGCATCATGGTACTATACTTATAGATGTGAATATAGATAAGATTATGAGGTACTTAACTGTTCAAGATATTAAACTATCTGCTAATTCTGTTAAATCTGTGAAAAGTAGGGTGGTCAATCTTAGTACTATTAATAGTGATATTTGTGTAGAGAACTTAATCGAGAGTATAATTAATACTACAATTTCAGAATATTCGAGTAATATATCTTACATAAGTATTAATGATTGTTTAGATAATTTCACTAATCTTATAGCGGAGTATAGTGATAAGAACTTTATACTAGGAAATAAAAGAAAGTTCAGTATGAGTGTTCGTGGTCGATTTGATTGGGGGACAGTAAATGTTGATTATGATATTGTCGCAGGTCTTATAGATAAGATAGATGTATATACTGATAGCCTAGACCCTTCCATTAAAGAAAAAATTGAAAAAGCTTTATTAGGTACAACATTAGCAGATAACATAATTGGTGATATTGAGATTATTAATGTTGCTGAAATGATTAAGAATGGAGGTTAATAATGGATTATAATCTTATAGTTATAGGTGGAGGTCCTGCGGGATATACAGCAGCAATAAAAGCCGCACAATTAGGGCTAAAAGTGGTTTTAATTGAAAAATCTTATTTAGGTGGAACGTGCCTTAATCGAGGATGTATTCCAACCAAAGCATTACTTCATTCAAGTGGAATGTATTATGATATGCTGACTGCAGAGAAATACGGTGTTGTTGCAGATAATTTGAAATTTGATTATGATAAAGCCTATCAACACAAAGATAATGTAGTGGAAAAGCTAGTAAAGGGCATTGAGCAACTGATTAAGGCGAATAAGATAACACTTATTTTAGAAAATGGAATCTTGATTGATAGCAATAATGTTCTTGCAGGTGGCGAAAAGTATTGTGCTGATAATATTATAATTGCAACAGGTTCTGTCCCAAGTTCTGTGCCAATCAAAGGCATAGAGCAAGCAATAAATAGTGATGATGTCTTAAGTAGACCAATAACAAGTGAGACAATAGCCATTATAGGTGGTGGAGTAATAGGTGTCGAATTTGCGACAATGCTCGCACAAACAGGCAAAGAAGTATATTTGTTCGAGGCTCTTCCAAGAATTATACCTATGATGAGCGAAGCACAGGCGAAAGGCTTAACTATGTCTTTGAAGAAGCTTAAAATCAAGGTTAATGCAGACACTTTTATTGATGAAATAGCTAAATGTGATACTGGTTATGAACTTAAGTATTCTACAAAAGGTAAAGCAAAAATTA
Source organism: uncultured Clostridia bacterium (assembly GCA_964556835.1). Lineage (GTDB taxonomy): Bacteria > Bacillota > Clostridia > Christensenellales > CAZKXV01 > CAZKXV01. Next base: position 11,420 of record CAZKXV010000006.1, on the reverse strand, counting down.
TTACGGTTGGGGAAGTTATTTCTTGTACAGGAAGAAAGGCTTATACAAAGGGTCTAAACCTTGAAGAAGTAGGTATAGAACTAGATAAAGGGAACATAGTTGTAGACAGCAGATTTAGAACTTCTGTTCCAAATATATACGCAGTTGGTGATGTAATCGGCGGTATTCAGCTTGCACATATGGCAGCAGCTGAAGCAATAGTAGCGGTAGAAAACATTTGTGGAAAGAAACCAAGTATTAACCTAGACTATGTGCCTAGCTGTATATATACGACCCCTGAAATTGCTAGCATTGGTATTACACAAGAACAATGTGAGAATAGGCAGATTGAAGTAGGTAAATTCCTTATGGGCGCAAGCGGGAAAGCCTTAATTAATGGCGTTTCTAGCGGTTATGCAAAAGTAATTATTGATGTTCAAACGGATAAAATAATTGGTGCGGAATTATTCATGGATAGGGCAACGGACCTTGTGTCAGAATTATCTATCGCTATTGTAAATGGTATGACTAGAGAGGAGTTTGCAAGTGTAATTCACCCTCATCCTACTTTGTCCGAATCTATATATGAGAGTATAGAAGATTCGCTTGGTAAAGCTATTCATTTGTTACCTAAAATATAAAAAATCTAAATATATTTCTATGGGTTTGTTAATTAATTGACATTGTTATGATGTAGTTGTATAATGACCTTATTAATAAATAAACGGATGTCAGGAGAAACTTATTATAAGTGCCGAAGGGGAATATGCGTTATAAGCTCTCAGGCAAAAGGACTGATATTTGTTCAAAAACTCTGAAAAATTCTACTTGTAGAATACCGTAGGTGCAACCACTTATTTGTGGGAATCTCTCAGGTCAACAAACAGGGACGCAAGGGCGTACTATATCTTGCGCTGTTATGGTTTGTGGAGGTTATTAAATGGCTAAGAAAACTGCATTATATGATATGCATATTAAGTATGGTGGCAAAATAGTCGAATTCTGTGGTTATGAATTGCCTATTCAATACAGTTCGATTGTTCAAGAGCATAATGCCGTGAGAAATTTGGTCGGTCTTTTCGATGTTTCTCATATGGGTGAAATAATTTTTAGTGGCGAGGGTGCGCTAAACACATTAAATAATTTACTTACAAATGATTTTACAAATATGGTTATTGGTGGCTGTAGATATGCTATGATGTTGTATCATAATGGTACTATAGTTGATGATGTTATAGTCTATAAAGCTGAAGAAACTAGTTATTTGGTTATAGTTAATGCTTCTAATAAAGATAAGGATTACGATTGGATGCAATCTAACAAATTGGCTAATACTACCGTTACTGATGTTAGTGATAGTTTCTCTCAAGTAGCAATTCAAGGTCCTAAAGCGGAAGAAGTTCTATCTAAAATCGCAGATATTCTACCTAAAAAACGTTTTACTTATGTGAAAGATTCGGATATCAGCGGTTGCAAGTGTATTATTTCTCGTACAGGCTATACTGGTGAAGATGGTTTTGAAATATACATGGCTAATAATGATGCTACTAAGGTATGGGAAGCAATAATGAGTACAGGCGAAGTTCTACCTTGTGGATTAGGCGCTAGAGATACATTGAGACTGGAAGCTGCAATGCCATTATATGGGCATGAACTTACGGATACCATAATGGGTAATGAAACAGGTATGGGTTTCGCTGTTAAGATGGATAAGCCGTTTATTGGTAGAGATGCACTACTAAATAATCCGCCTAAGTACAGACATATTGGACTAACGCTAATTGATAGGGGAATTCCAAGAGAGCATAATGCTATATTTGTTGACGGCGAAGAAGTTGGTTTTGTTACATCGGGTACAATGAGTCCATTAACTAAGAAAGCTATAGCTATGGCTAGAATATTAAAGTCAGTAGACGCAACAGAATTAATAGTTGACGTTCGAGGAAAACAATTAAGGGCGAATATAACTAGTTTGCCTTTTAATAAATAAAAAGGAGTTTAATTACTATGAGTACACCTAAGAATTTGAAATATACTGCATCTCACGAATGGATTGAGGTTGATGGCGATAAAGCGAAAATCGGTATAACCGAATATGCTAGTACTGCTATGGGCGATATTGTATTTGTTGATTTGCCTGAAGTAGATGACGAAGTTGAAATGGAAGAGGCTATATGTGATATTGAGTCAGTTAAGTCCGTTTCTCCTATGATTAGCCCTGTTACAGGCAAAATTATAGCTATTAATGAAGCTCTTGAAGATGAACCAGAATTAATAAATGCTAAGCCATATGAATCTTGGATTATAGAAGTGGAATTTTCTGAAATAGGTGACACTTTAACAGCTGCTGAGTATGACGCTCTCGAAAAGGAATAGTACTAATGTCTGATTATATTGTACATACACAAAGTGAAATAGAAAGAATGCTTGAAGTATGCAAGGTTAGTAATATTGAGGAATTATTCTCTGAAATTCCTGCAGACCTTAGAGCAAAAGCTTTAGTTATGCCTAAGGGGAAAGCACAACTTGAAGTTATGCAAGAGCTTAAGCAATTGGCTAAAATGAACAAGCAATATGATTGTATCCTTAGGGGTGCAGGTAGCTACAATCATTATATCCCAGCTGTTGTTGGAAGACTAGCTTCCCGTTCTGAATTTGTTACTGCATATACTCCATATCAAGCGGAAATGTCGCAGGGCATTCTTCAATCAATATTTGAGTATCAAAGTATGATAGCTAATATGTGTGGACTTGATATTTCTAATGCCTCACTTTATGATGGTGCAACCGCTTGTGTGGAAGCGGTTATTATGTGTGTGGACAAGAAACGCAAAAAAGTCGTTGTTTCAGCTAATATCAATCCGGAAACTATGGCAGTGCTAGAAACTCATCTTAGACCAATAAATATTGATATAATTGTAGTTGGTGATAAGGGAAAAACTAATACTTCTGATATAGCTGTTGCAATTGACGAAGAAGTTGCTTGCGTATATATTGAGCAACCAAACTTCTATGGCATAATTGAAGAGGCACAAGAAATAGGTGCTATTGTAGCTGATACTAAGGCTCTGTATATTATGGGGGTCAATCCTATATCTTTGGGTGTTTTGAAAAACCCCTTAGAATGTGGTGCGGATATAGCAGTAGGCGAAGGGCAACCACTTGGTTTACCTATGTCATTCGGTGGCCCTTACTTAGGTTTTATGGCAACTACCTCAAAGCTGATGAGAAAACTTCCCGGACGTATCGTGGGTGAGACTGTAGATCGTGAGGGAAAACGTGCATTTGTGCTTACCTTGCAAGCTAGAGAACAGCATATTAGGCGTGAAAAGGCTTTGAGTAATATTTGTTCTAATCAAGCACTATGTGCACTTCAAGCAAGTATATATCTTGCTGCTATGGGCAAGCAGGGAATGAAAGATGTAGCGGTTAGTTGCCTTTCAAAAGCTCATTATGCCAAAGATGCATTTATCGCAACTGGCAAATGTAGCGTAGCTTATGAAGATGAATTTTTCCATGAATTTGTACTAAATACTTCAGTGAAAGCGGATTCAATTCTTAAGGCTCTAGAGAATATGAATATTCTAGGCGGTTTGAAAATTGCTGATAATCAAATATTATGGTGCGTAACAGAAATGGTTACAAAAGAACAAATTGATGATGTTGCATCTATCATTAAGGGGGTAGCGTAATGGATTATCTATACGAAAAATCTGTTGAAGGCAGAAGATGTGTTACCTTGCCGGAACTTGATGTTCCTAAGTATTCCTTAGGTATCGATACTAATGTAGAATTACCTGAGATAGCTGAAGTTGATTTGGTAAGACATTATTCCAATCTATCAAGATTGGCATTTGGCGTTGATAATGGTTTCTACCCTTTGGGCTCATGCACTATGAAGTATAATCCTAAGGTAAATGAAGATATAGCAACGCTTGATGGGTTCAATAACATTCATCCATTACAACCAGAAGAAACCGTTCAAGGCGCTCTAAAAGTTATGTATACTCTTGCTGAATCTTTGGCGGAAATATCTGGCATGGATGCTGTTTCATTGCAACCAGCCGCAGGAGCACAAGGCGAGTACGCAGGGCTAATGTTGATTAGAGAATACTTGGTATCTATTGGAGAGAGTAAGCGTAATAAGATTATAGTTCCTGACTCAGCACATGGTACTAATCCAGCTTCTGCTAATTGTGTCGGTTTCGAAATAATTGCTATACCATCAAATAAAGATAACCTTGTTGATTTGGATGCTTTAAGAGCGGTCGTGGGTGAGGATACTGCAGGGCTAATGCTTACTAATCCTAATACACTATGGAAAGAGCACACGTCATAACTCCAGACACCGATATGCAACTCGTATGCCGTC
>CAZKXV010000006.1:0-7059 GCA_964556835.1 uncultured Clostridia bacterium | reverse complement strand
ATAGTTCATAACGCTGGCGGATTGTTATACTATGACGGAGCAAACTTAAATGCAATTATGGGTATAGTTAAGCCTAGGGAAATGGGTTTTGATGTACTTCATTTTAACTTGCATAAGACATTTGCAACACCGCATGGTGGTGGCGGACCGGGTTCTGGACCTGTAGGTTGCATAGCTAAGCTCGCTCCTTTCTTACCTAATCCCTCTGTAGTGAAAGAGGATGAAAAATACCGTTTCAAATATTCGGATAAGAGTATGGGGAAGATAAAAGCATTGTATGGTAATTTTAATGTATGTCTTAAAGCATTAGCATACATTATGACACTTGGTGGAGAGGGGCTGAAAAGGGCTTCTCAAATTGCAGTTCTAAATGCCAATTATATGATGAATAGTCTAAGAGAGATAGTGCCTTGCAATTATAATGTTCCCTGTATGCACGAATTTGTATTAAGTTACGAACAGCTAAAGGCAGAAACAGGTGTTTCTTGTATGGATATGGCAAAGGCTATGATAGACAATAATATTCATCCTCCAACAATCTATTTCCCTCTTATTGTTCATGAAGCTGCTATGTTTGAGCCAACTGAAACAGAGAGTATAGAGACACTTGATAATGCAGTAAAAGTTGTAAAACAACTTTATGCGAAAGCTTACATTAATCCTGAAGAGCTACATAATTCGCCTCTTAATGCTACTATATCAAGGCCGGATGATGTGAGAGCTGCTAGACAACCAATATTAATCTATAAGCTAAATAAATAAAAATTTTTATGAAAATTAATTCATAATTGTATTAATTGTGATATAATTATTGAAAATAAAGGAGAGATAGTTATGAGTTATGTATTTATTACTGGGGGCGCTGGCGGATTAGGTGGAGCCGTTGCAAAATATATGGCAGACAGGGATATTAAAGTTTTTGCTGCAGATATTAATCAAGAAGCTCTAGACAAAATAGACCATCCAAACATTATACCAATTCAGGTTAATATTACGGATGCCGAAAGCGTGAAATTAGCAGTTAGCAAAGTTTCAGAGACCACAGATAAGCTTGATGGAGTTATTAATTTTGCGGGAATTTTATATATGGGTTCTATGATTGAGAGTGATGAAGTATTAATGGAAAGGATTCTCAAGATTAATTTGCTTGGTATGTATACAATCAACAAATATTTCTTCCCATTGATTAAGGCAGCTAAAGGCAGAATTATTAATATTAGTTCGGAAATCGGCTGGATGTCAGCACAACCTTTCAATGGTTTTTATGGTACTTCTAAGCATGCAGTTGAGTCTTATTCAGATAGTTTAAGAAGAGAATTAATATTCCAAGATATCAAAGTAGTTAAGATTAATCCAGGTTCGTTTAAGACAGAAATGCACGGAGCGGCTACTGATAATTTCAATAGAATGTTGGCGGGTACTACATTATATAAAGAGGTTATGGAGAAAATGGAATCATTGATGTTAGGTGAATTAGAACACGCAAAAGACCCAACTATATTAGCTAAGGCAGTATTCAAAGCATTTATGGCGAAACGACCTAAATTGGCGTATAAAGTAAATTCAAGTTTCAAACTTAGACTGATAAACTTGCTTCCAGAAAAGATGCAAGACAGAATATACAAAGCCGTATTTACTACTAATCTATATAAATTATTCTAAAGAACAGAATATAATGTGCAACTAATTATGACCCCGTACTGACAATAAAGTACGGGGTTTTTCAATTAATTCATTATTAGTGGGTATATTCTTCGATAATGGCTTTCAATCTTTCTTTAGGTACTACACCCTTAAACTCTTGTACAACTCTTCCATTTACAAATAATATACAAGTCGGTATGCTGCTAATCTCATAGCTATTGCTCAGCATATCTTCTTCATCGACATTAACTTTTGCAAAAATAGCTTTCCCATCCATTTCTTCATCCAATTCTTCTATCTGGTTTCCCATTAGTTTACAAGGCGAACACCAGTCTGCCCAAAAATCTACTAGCACTGGTATTTTATTATTTTCTATTGTACTTACAAAGTTCATTGAATTTAGGTCTCTTGTCATAATTTTCTCCTTACAATTAGTGATACCTTTATTATGTTCTTATTTCAAGTTTTTAATAATATTAATCTAAAAAATAATAAATTATATAACCATATAAATTAAACTTGATAAATTATATCATTACAACTATCTTAATGTTCATAAGTATCATAATGTATATTGAAGCAATTCTTTTTTCTATATTATTATGCTATAGTATAATTAAGAAAATAAAAAAGAGGTTAATTATCAAAAATGAAAAAATATAGAATAAGTACGGAAAGACAAGGGTATTATGATATTACTTTGCAGGTAAAGGAAGCTATAAAAGAAAGTGGCGTACAAAGTGGCATCTGTGTAGTTTTTGTTCCTCATACTACGGCAGGTGTAACAATTAACGAGAATGCAGACCCTGATGTTATTAATGATATGATATTAGGTTACAATAATGCATTCCCAAATAATACTAACTACAAACATTATGAGGGTAATACTACTGCCCATCTGAAGTCTTCGACTGTGGGAGCTAGCTTATCCATAATTATTGATGATGGTGAAGCGTTATTTGGTATGTGGCAGGGCATATATTTTGTGGAATTCGATGGCCCAAGAAATAGACAATATTATATTAAAATTATTTCAGAATAAGCACTAAATTATTTGAAAAAAATTTACCTTTACAAATCAAATAAAATAGTGTATCATTATAATATAAAATCTTGCGGAGGATATTATTATGAAAATAAAATTTACAAGTTTAATTGTTATTGTTCTAGCAGTAACTTTATGTTTTGGACTTTTTGGATGTGGCAAAGAATTCGATATGAGTACCTTAGAGACTTCTTGGGAAGTCCCAGATTATGAATCTGGGGAAGTTGTTGCGGATATGAGTGCTTTTGATTTATATATTGATGCTGTCGAAAACTATTATAATGAAGACTATATATGGTATGGTAGATCCTTTAGTTTCGAAGCGGGTGGTGGAATTCTTGCAACTCAACAATCGGTAGAAATAACTAAATATAATAATGGTAATATCTTTAACCAAATAGTTAAGGATGGAACAAAATTAGGTAAAGAAGATTTAGGTCGAAGGTATTATTATGATGCTAGCGATAATAAAACTTATCAAGCAGAGTCGAAAGATGATAAAACTAATTTTGCGACTATTGCTGATGCGAACTGGGCAGGGCTTTCTGATTATGCAGAGAAAGATACTGGAGATGATGCAACTGCTTCAGCTAACGACAAAATGGCGTTCACTTCTTATGTAATTACTAGCCGTGATAATCTTTCAAGTAGTCATAATGATACAGTATATAAGATTGGCGATAAATATTACATTTGTATGACAATCAAATGTATGGAAATAGAAGAAGGTACAGTACAAGCAACAGTTGAACAAGAGATTGAAGACGGACTAGGCTCTACAGTTGAAGCAGGTTCATTCCTATGGTTAGCAGATACAATCATAATCATTGAGATCGAAGAGGTTGATGGTGTTATGTTGCCTACTGCTAAGAATATGGAAGAAAGCTATGAAGCCAAACAAGCTGCTATGGTATCTTCTCATCAAATAACTTCTGGTAAATATACTTACTCGGAAGAGGCTGCAGAAATCACTGATGAAGAGTTAAACAATCTAGATTAGAACATGTATAATATATTATTATATAGAAGAAACCTATGCCTCGCTAATTAGCGAGGCATATTTTTATAAATATATTAGATTCAAATAGTACTAATTAAAATAATAAAACCCCGCACTATGAATGAAGTGAACTCATAAAAGCGGGGATTTATAATAAATTCTATAAGTTATAGGAGCAATGTTTATTCGCTTGGAAAATACTTGCCTAACATTTCTGCAGGGTCAATTCCTGCACTTTTTAATATTTCTTCAAGTATATTGTGATTGTATAGCAATTTGTTCAAGATAGAACTATCTTTCATCTCGGCAAGCGTTTCAAAAGGTCCATAATTAGGTGCAAATTTCGCACATAACATTACTGCATTTGCAAACATAAATACTATAATTAAAGTTACCACACATCCTATTATCTTGTTGACCTTAGAAAATGTTTCATTATCATCCCAATGCTCAGTTAGTCCTCTTAATATTCGGAAGGAAATTGCAAGAATAATAAAAAGTGCAAAACCTGAACCGATAGATAATATTATCATAGTAATTGATGGGACAAATTTGTCAGTTAATGTCATACCATCGATTTCTGAAGAGTCCAAGATGTTGATTGCATATTTCTCAATTATACCAGAAGCAGGGAATGCACTAAGCGCCTCAGTAATAGTCTTGTTGCCCTCCTCGGTAACCAGATAGTAGCCTTCAGTTGTTTCATCATAATATATAGGTGCATTTGCTAGTCCTGAAAAATTCTCAAAAGAATTAACTTTTTCTATGATTGATTCATTTATAGTTGTGCCTAAGGATGTATCATATAATTGTGCCGCTACTATGTCGGCTAGGAAAAAGGATATTATTAATGATAGAACAATTGAAAAGAAACCAAGTAACAAGCCGGATATACCTTTCCATATACCAAGTCCAAGTCCAATTAGTACGCTAATAACCAGTACTATATCAAGTATCATTAAGCTTTCCTCCTATTATTTGTTGTTTTTATTATATCACAAAAATTATTTTTTGCAAGTATTTTCAATATATCTTAATAATATAGTAATATCATTTTACTCATCTGGCAATAATAGTATACATGTTAATAGGATTAGATATAGTTATTTTATGTATAGGTAGTGAGAAAGTCTGTGGGGATATGGTTGGTCCACTTGTTGGCGAATCGCTTATTAATGATTACAATTTGCCCGTATATGTATACGGCAATTTGAGCAATTCTGCTAACGGCATAAACATTGAGGAGTATTATAATCTAATTGCTAGGCTGCATTCTAATTGTGTATTAATAACTATAGATGCGGCGGTTGGTAATTACGCAGATATTGGAACAATTAGGCTTAAGCAATCGGGAGTTTCACCCGGTGCTGCCTTGGGCAGAAAGCTCAACTATAAGAGTATTGGTGTGATTGGTGTAGTTGCACCTAAATATGGAAATGTATTGAATAATCTTCTCGTTGCAGATTATGGTGAGGTGCTTTCGATATCTTCTCGCATAACTCATATAATAAATAATTCTCTTATTCCTATTGTGTTGAATGATTAAGTATGATATAATGTACCCAAATTATATATTCGGAGACTACTGTGAAATTAAAAAAATCTACAAGAAGCATTCTGTTATTTGTAATCATTTTATGTGCGGTGTTGCTTATTGCCTCATTGCTATCTAGTGCAAATAAACCAGAAGAAATTGATTATAGCAAATTATTGGATGAAATTGAAAGCCAAAATGTCGAGGCGATTAGCATTGAAGGTTATTATAGTGTAAGAGTTCTATATAAGAATAGCGCTAGTGGTTATACAATAGATGACTTTCCTAAGAATGCTGATGCTACGGTTAATATTACAGACCGTGAAAGTCTTGTAACACGTATTCATGAGATTGAAGATGCTAAGATTGAAGCTGGTCTAAGTTGGGATAAACCTACAATTATTCTAGATAATCCTAGTAAAGGCAATTTCCTTTCAACTTGGATGCCTATTATTGTCTTGATAGTTCTTGGGTTCTTGTTGTTCTATATGTTCAAGCAATCCCAGAAGGGCAATAATAAAGCGATGGACTTTGGCAAAACAAAGGCAAGAGAGAACACAAATATTAAAGTTCGCTTTACAGATGTAGCGGGTGCTGTCGAAGAAAAAGAAGAGCTTATGGAGATTGTTGATTTCTTGAAGTCACCAAAAAAATTCATAGATGTAGGTGCAAGGATTCCCAAAGGTGTACTATTAGTTGGACCTCCTGGAACGGGTAAGACACTATTTGCGAAAGCTGTTTCAGGCGAGGCAAATGTTCCTTTCTTCAGCATAAGCGGTTCGGACTTTGTGGAAATGTTTGTTGGTGTTGGTGCATCAAGAGTTAGAGATATGTTCAATCAAGCTAAGAAGAATATGCCTTGTATAATATTTATTGATGAAATCGATGCAGTAGGAAGAAAACGTGGTGCAGGTTTAGGCGGCGGACATGATGAGAGAGAGCAGACTCTTAATCAACTCCTTGTTCAGATGGATGGTTTCGAGACAAATGAGGGCGTAATTATTCTTGCTGCAACTAATAGAATAGATATACTAGATCCAGCTCTCCTTAGACCTGGTCGTTTCGATAGGCAGATAGTCGTTAATATCCCTGATGTAAAAGGTAGGGAGGCAATATTTAGAGTTCACGCAAGGAATAAGCCTATTGCAAGTGATATAGAGTTTAAGGTTCTTGCTCGTATGACTAGCGGTTTCACTGGTGCCGATATAGAAAACTTGCTCAATGAGGCGGCTATACTTGCAGCTAGAGCTAACCGAAAGATTATAGTAATGACGGATGTCCTAGAAGGTATCAATAAGGTTATCGTTGGACCTCAGAAGAAGAGTCGTATCGTAACTGATTCAGATAAACGTATTACAGCGTATCACGAGGCAGGTCATGCAATTATTGCGAAACAACTAAAGGGCTGTGATGATGTGCAAGAAGTCAGTATTATCCCTAGAGGTATGGCTGCAGGCTATACTTTGACTCGCCCTGACAGAGATGATAATCATATATCCAAATCGAAACTTATTGATTTAATTACAATGATGTTAGGCGGCAGAGCTGCAGAAGAGCTTGTTATTCATGATATTTCAACCGGTGCATCTAATGATATCCAACGTGCAACTTCAATAGCACGTTCTATGGTCGGCGAATGGGGAATGTCTTCTTTAGGTAATATATATTTAGGTGGAGACACTGAAGTATTCTTAGGTAGAGATTACGGACAAATGCATAAATATAGCGAGCATTTGGCAGGCAAGGTTGATGAAGAGATAAAGAAAATTATTGATAATACTTATGAAGAAGCGAAAAAAATTCTAAGTGAAAATAGAAAAACTCTTTATTCTATGG
>CAZKXV010000005.1:0-22338 GCA_964556835.1 uncultured Clostridia bacterium | reverse complement strand
TAACTTCGAACAAAAAATTAAGATATATAAGATTTGCTAAATTATATGCAATGCATAATAAATGCTTCGACAAGAATATTAGATTTGATATAATTGAGGTGTTTAACGGAGAAATAACACATATAATCAATGCTTTTCAAGCTAATTAGAAAAAAACAGTTTCCAATTAGTTGCATTACTTATGCAACTATGGTAACATAACTTAGTTGACTTCGGGTGTTCCGCTAATAAATGTTTATGAACGCTTAGTTTTATAGGAGGTAGAGTCATGAGTAACATTATGGAAATCCTTGATAGAGAAGGGTTAAGAGAAGATTTGGCGAGTTTCGCTATTGGTGACACAGTTAAGGTTCACTACAAGATTATTGAAGGTAATAAGCAAAGAATACAAGCCTATGAGGGTGTTGTTATTGCTAGGAAGAATGGTGGTATTAGAGAAACTTTTACAGTACGTAAGATTTCATTCGGTATCGGCGTTGAAAGAATTTTCCCTGTACATTCACAAAAAATTGATAAGATAGAAGTGGTTCGTAAAGGTAAAGTTAGAAGAGCTAAGTTGTATTATTTACGTAATCTTACTGGAAAAGCTGCTAAGATTAAAGAAAAGACTACTATAAGATAACAATTTATCATTTGCAGTATATCCAGTTCATATGTAACTGGATTTTCTGCAAAAAATTACTAAATATGAGGTGCTTTTAAGTGAAACGTATTTTAATTATTTTTGCTATACTGGTTGTTGCCTGTTCATTATTAATAGGATGTAATACTGACGTCGTTTATGACCAACAACTTGCTGTTGATGGCAATTTTGAAGCAGGCAATTTAAGTTCTTGGACATTATATAGTGGAACTAGTGCGCTTGCCCCTGATTTGAAAGTTACAACTGCAGGTTCTGACCAAGGTACTGGCTATGGCAATTATCAACTTGAATTATCTTCTGGATTTAATGCAGATTGGCTATACCTTTCTCAGGAAATTCCAGTAGTTGAAAATGCCATTTATAAGGTTGAGATAGAAATTGCTGTATCTGAAGATTTGACAGACAGTAGTTCAAGCACTGCTTATTATGGCGCATACGTTGCTTTTGCGGAAGATACTGTTGCACCACATATAAATATTAAGAAAGCTACAACAGGTTACACTAAACAGATTATTTATGTAAGACCTATTGATACTGATGTCCTTAATATTCAGCTTGGTCTAGGCTCAAATAAATATCCTACTGACGGTGTCGCATTATTTGATAACTTAGTAGTAACAAGAGTAGAGGCAGCTCCTGCAGATACTCTTATTTGGAATGTAGGTGAAGATAATCCTTATCTAAGTACTACCGCAGGAACAATATATGTAATACTATTATCTTTGCTATCTGTAGGTATTTTTGTTGGCGCATATATGCTTATTCTTAAGCTAAGAGGCAAGAAAGTAGGAGAATTATCACTCAAGACAGAAGATAACAAGTTAGATATCAAAGCTATATTTAAGTCTCCTTTATTTATTCTATCTGCTATATTGCTGGTTGGTTTTGCTATTAGGTTGTATGTAGTAAGTAGTATTTATGGTAATCCTCAATTAATTAACTTTTTCTCAAATTATGCTTCTAGACTTTGGACAGAGAGACCTTGGAATTTCTACTTGAATGTTACAGAATCTCCTTATACACCGGGTTATCTATATGTATTATGGGCATTAGGCGGAGCAGCAGAATTACTTGGACTAACTACAGGTTCAATGGGTATGGCTATTTTTATGAAAATTCCTGCCGTTGTATCTGATATAATGATTATATACATCATCTATAATGTAGCGGTTAGACACTTTAGCCAATATATCGCTTGTGTTTTCGCTGGCTTGTATGCTTTAATACCTGTTCTTTTCACAAGTTCAGCAGCGTGGGGACATATGGAACCTTTAGTAATACTTTTTGTTCTGTTGACATTCCTTGCAATGCTTGATAAGAAATATATTTCAACAATTGTATATTTTGCTATTGCCTTGTTTATGCGAGCTGAAGTATTCTTGTTATTCCCAATCGTTGCTGGTTTCTTAATCCATGCTGCAGTAAAGGATGCTACAAGAAAAGATACTGTTAAGATAATAGGTGCATCTTCTATAGCATTAATTGCTATTATTGTACTCTCTCTACCATTTACAGTGAAGTTAGGCGGTGCAAATGTTCTATTCTACACATTTGGTAGATGGGCGACAGCTGTTTCCGGAACGGGTCTTTTTGCAGAAAACACTTTCAATTTCTATGCAATATTTGGACTAAATGGGCAAGCAGTTTCAACATTTGCGGTTGTGCTTTCTTGGATGATATATATTATACTGATAGGTTATGTATTGATACTATATTTCGAAAAAAAGAATAGGTCTACATTAATGCTTCTTGCAAGTTTTATGCTTAGTGCAACATATGTTTTCTCTACTGCTGTAAATATTCAGTTTATGTATGGTGCTTTCGCATTAGGTATTGCTTATCTTGCTATCTCTGCTGAGAAGCGAGTGTTTGGCATTCTTGGAGTTCTTGCTCTAACTAATTTTATTAATATTGCACAACTGCTTAATCAATCTGGATTAATTGGTCGTTCTATAACTTCTAACTTGATTGACTATGCAAGTAATAGTCCATTTGTTATCGTATGTGGTGTTATTAATGTGCTTGCGGTTATGTATTATGCGCTTGTAGTATATGATATTTGCTATACTGATGATGTTCGAGAAATTGAGATTGGGAAGTAAATTAATATTTGCTTTGTAACTTGAATATTCTAATAAATGTGGCGATAAATACAATTTATCGCCATATACAAATAAGGGGAAGATATGTTAGCTAAGACTTTCAGTTATTCATTGTGTGGTCTTCATGGGTTTAAGGTCGAAATTGAAGTAGACATCAATTCAGGCATGCCTTGTTGTGAAGTCGTTGGACTTCCTGACACTGCTGTTAAAGAATCTAAGGAAAGAGTTCGTTCTGCTATAAAGAATAGCGGACTTGGCTATCCTGTAAAAAGAATAGTTATAAATCTTGCTCCAGCTGAAAGAAGAAAAGAAGGATCTTTATTTGATTTAGCTATTGCGATTGGAATGCTTTCTGCAAGCGAACAGATTACAAACAATGAATACAAGAAATATTGTTTTATTGGTGAGCTTTCGCTTGGCGGTCAAGTTAGACATGTATCTGGATTGTTACCTATATTAATTGCTGGTATTGAGGACAAAGAAACTAAGTTCATTATACCTAAAGAGAATGAAAAGGAAGCATCATATATAAGAGGTGTTGAGGTGTATGCGGTTGAAAGTCTAAGGCAGACAGTAGACTTTATAAATGGTGAAATCGTCATAGAGCCTATAAAGCATTCTGAATATGATAATGTTATAAGTGATGAATTTAAGCTTGATATTGCTGATGTCAAAGGTCAAGTTATGGCGAAGCGAGCTATAGAAATTGCTGTAAGTGGCGGACATAATGCGTTGATGATTGGACCTCCTGGTGCAGGAAAATCAATGCTTGCAAAATGTATACCTTCAATAATGCCTGTAATGACATTTGAAGAAGCACTACAGGTAACTAAAATACATAGTATCGCAGCTACTCTTGACAAATCTAAGGGTATAATGCAAGTCAGACCATTTAGAGCGCCTCACCATACTGCAACAATCCCATCACTTACTGGCGGTAGCTCAAGTTCTAAACCTGGTGAGATTAGCTTGGCGCATAATGGTGTCTTGTTTCTAGATGAAATGCCTGAGTACTCAAGACGTACACTAGAAAGTCTAAGGCAACCGCTCGAAGATGGTAAAGTTGTAGTGGCAAGAGCAACACAAACTGTTGAGTACCCAGCGAATTTTATGCTTATTGCTAGTATGAACCCATGTCCTTGTGGAAATTATGGTTCAGATATGAATAATTGCAAATGCACTTCGGGCGAGATTAGAAGATATGTATCTAAGCTTTCTGGACCAATGTTAGATAGAATAGATATTCATATTGAAATGGATAATATCAAATATGATGAACTTAGGGGTAAAAAAGTTGAAGAAAATTCTGAAACTGTTCGGGATAGAGTAGAAAAGGCAAGGGCAATACAGAATAAGCGGTTTGAGAGCGATGGTATATTTACTAACGCTGAAATGACCTCAGCTATGGTCAATAAATATTGCAAAATTGATGAAATAGCGGAAACAATGCTGAAAACAGCATTCAAAAAACTAGGATTATCAGCTAGAGCTACTACAAGGATTCTTAAAGTGTCAAGAACAATAGCTGACCTTGACGAAAGTCAGAATGTTGAAGTAAAGCATATAGCAGAAGCTATTCAATACAGGTCATTAGATAGGAAGTATTGGTCATGAATGATACAACATTAGCTTTAATATGGTTGAATTCATTCGGTATGTCGGCAGCAAAATGCCACGCTTTACTAGAACTAGTTGATGAACCTGCTCAATTGAAAAGTGATTTAGAGAAGCTTAAGAGTGTTATAATTAATAAGTTCAATCAAGAAACTTATGATAAATTGTACTTTGCATGCGGACAGGAATACTTGGATATGCTCTTAGAAGAAATATCTAGATATAGATTAGAAATAATACATATTTATGACGATAGATACTCAAATTATCTAAAAGAGATTGACATACCACCCATATTGTTATATTGTAGAGGCAATACTGATTTGCTAAACACAAGAAGTATTGCTGTAGTTGGCACAAGAAAACCTACAAGATACGGCAAAGATGTTACTACTGAATTAGTTGGAGGACTTTGTAAATACGGGTTTACAATAGTTAGTGGATTAGCAAGAGGTATAGACGGTATAGCGCATAGGATAGCTCTTCTAAATAACGCTCCTACAATTGCGGTTCTTGGCAACGGTTTGGATTCGGTATATCCGCCAGAGCATAGAGAAATAGCAACTTCTATAGTCAATAATGGTGGACTGGTAATTAGTGAATACCGTGTAGGTGAGAAACCTTTGCCGTTTCATTTTCCTGAGCGTAACCGCATTATTACTGGATTATCACGAGGAGTATTAGTTACTGAAGCGGGAGAAAATAGTGGCACATTAATAACTATGAATTGTGCTATTGAAATGGGAAGAGACTTGTATGTAGTGCCTGGCAGCATTTATAGCAAAACAAGTATCGGCACTAACTCGATGATAAAGAATTATAATACTTCCCTCACTACTTCAATCGATGATATTTTGGTTGGGTATGGGATAGATAAAATAGAAAATGAGGATATAACTGTCGAACAACTTAGCATAGTTGAGTCCACAATTATAACTGAACTTGAAAAGGAAAATATGCATATTGAGGAAATAATTGATTTCACAAATCTTAGTATCAATGAAATTAATTCGACTCTTATGCGTTTAGAAATACTAGGCCTTGTAAAGAAATTACATGGCAACAAATATGGAGTGTGAAACAATGCAACTAGTTATAGTAGAATCACCATCAAAAGCAAAAACAATACAGAAATACCTAGGTAAGGGATATAAAGTCATGGGTTCAAATGGTCATGTTATGGACTTACCAACAAAAAAAATAGGTATAGACATAGAGGGTGGTTTTATTCCTGAATATGTAGCGAATGATAAGAGCAAGAAAATAATCTCTGCAATATCAAAAGAAGTTGAGAAGGCAGAAAAAGTATTTCTTGCAACTGACCCTGATAGAGAAGGGGAAGCAATTTCTTGGCACCTTGCAAACGCATTGAAGCTTGAAACTTTAGGAAACAGAATAGTCTTCAATCAGATATCTAAGAAAGCTATAGAAAATGCTATAGCTAATCCTAGAGATATTGATATGAATCTAGTCAACGCACAACAAGCTAGGAGAATATTAGATAGGCTAGTAGGATATATGTTATCGCCTGTTCTATCGCGTAAGATTAAGAGCGGTCTAAGTGCAGGACGTGTTCAATCCGCTGCACTTAAGATGATTGTAGATAAAGAAGCGGAAATAGATGCGTTTGTGCCTGAAGAATATTGGAATTTATTTGGTTTATTTGACAAAGACGGTCTAGATGAACCAGTTAAGACAAGTATTAATGATATTGATGGCAAAAAAGTCAAACTTACTAATGGCGAGCAAGTTGCACAAATTCTTAGTGAGATTAAGGCTGTCTCTAAATGGATTGTTGATGATATCAAAAAATCTGTTTCATCAAGTAAGACTAAGCCACCATATACAACAAGCACAATGCAACAAGATGCTTCTTACAAACTTGGAATGCAGACTAATAATGTTATGTCTACCGCACAGAAACTATATGAAGGTCTCAAAATTGATAATGAATTAATAGCTTTAGTAACCTATATTAGAACGGATAGTGTAAGGGTCGCAAGTGATGCAATAAATAGTGCTCGTGAGTATATTCAGTCAAATTTTGGTTCAAAGTATTTGCCTGAAAAAGCTAATTTCTATGCAACAAAGAAAACTGCACAAGATGCCCATGAAGCTATTCGACCAATATCGTTAGCTATTACACCTGAAAGTATCAAGGATAAAGTAGAAAGCAGATATTATAGGTTATATAATCTTATATATAATAGGTTCTTAGCAAGCCAAATGACCCCTGCAAAATACAATACCTTAAAAGTGCATTTGCAACCTGAAACTGGAACAAAGTACGGCTTCTTGTTACAGGGAAAGACTCTTCTTTTCGAGGGATATACTAAGGTATATAACACCAATTCAGAAGTTGTAAATGAAGGAATACTTCCTAATTTCAATGTTCTAGAAGAAATAGTAGCTAAAGATTTTGTAACTGAACAGAAGTTCACACAACCTCCAAGTAGATTTTCTGAAGCTACTTTAGTTAAGGCAATGGAGGAGAACGGGATAGGCAGACCAAGTACTTATTCAAGCGTAATACAGACTTTGGCAAAGAGGTTCTATACCGAAAAAGATGCAAAAATGATTAAGCCTACTACAATAGGTAAGATTGTATGTGAGGTTATGGGCAAATATTTTGCTGATATTATTGACCTTAATTTTACAGCCGATATGGAAACTAACTTAGATAGTATTGATGAGGGTAAGGAGTGGAAAGAGATATTATATGAGTTCTACCCTAAACTAGATGAAATGATTAATGTAGCTAAAAATGATGAACAGAAGTTCAAACCACCAGTTGAAGAAACAGGTGAATTATGTGAGAAATGTGGTAAACCTATAGTAGTTAGACAAGGAAGGTTCGGCAAATTCTTAGCTTGTTCCGGTTATCCTGAATGCAAAAATATCATTAATACCAATAAGCCTGTTGCAACTTGTCCTAAATGTGGTGGTGATATTTCTATAAGGCGTACTAAGAAAGGCAAAATATTCTATGGTTGCAGTGGTTATCCTAAATGTGATTTTATGACTTGGGAAATTCCTGCTCCAATACTATGCCCAAAATGCGCTCAACCTATGATATTATCAAAGGATGGCACTGAATATATTTGCACAGATAAGAAGTGTGGAAATATCGTAGCCGCACAAAAATAATGGTTAAAGTTATCGGTGGCGGATTAGCGGGAGTAGAGGCAACTTACCAACTTGCAAAAAGAGGCGTGGATGTCAAGCTATACGAAATGCGTCCAATAAATAATACTCCTGCACACAAAACAGATAGACTCGCAGAATTAGTATGTAGTAATAGTCTGAAAAGTACGGTCAAAACAACTGCATCAGGTGTACTTAAAGCGGAACTTGCTATGCTAGATTGTCTAATAATTAAGGCAGGTGAATTTGCAAGAGTTCCTGCGGGTTCAGCACTTGCTGTTGACAAGAAATTGTTTTCTGATTATATAGAAAAGGTATTATTTGATATGCCTAATGTAGAAATAATCAGAGAAGAGGTTACGAACATTGATAATGATGATGATATAATTGTAGCAACTGGACCATTGACTAGCGAATTACTCTCAAAGAGCATAGCGAAATCAATAGGTGAAACATATCTGCATTTTTATGATGCGGTTGCACCTATTATTTCAGCTGAAAGCATAGATATGAATAAGGCATTTTTTGCTGAGAGATATGGCAAAGGAGATGCGGACTATATTAATTGCCCTATGAATGCAGAGGAATATTCAGCTTTCTATGAAGCATTAATTCAAGCTAAATGTGTAGATTTGCCTGATTTCGATAAAAATGCCGTATTCGAAGGTTGTATGCCCATAGAAGTTATGGCAAAGCGGGGATATGATAGCATTCGTTTTGGACCACTTAGACCAGTTGGGATATCGCACCCTGTAACTGGAGAAAAGTATCGTGCAATAGTGCAGCTTAGGCAAGAGAATAGAGAAAAGACAATGTATAATCTTGTTGGATTTCAAACAAATCTAACATTTTTAGAACAAGAAAAAGTATTCAAACTTATACCTTCACTAGAGAGTGCTGAGTTCTTTAGATATGGTGTTATGCACAGGAATACTTTCATCAATTCACCTGAACTATTAGAAAAAAACTTTCGATTAAAGGATAGTAATATATTCTTCGCTGGACAAATTACAGGTGTTGAAGGATATATGGAAAGTACAATGAGTGGCTTAATTGCTGGTATAAATATGTATAGAAAGTTGAATAATCTTAAGGGCTTAGTTCCTTCAGAACATACTATTACTGGTGCATTATGCAATCATATTATTAGAAAGAATGAGAACTTCCAACCTATGAATGCGAATTTTGGTATTCTGCCATTTATAGTTTGTAAGGATAAAAGAGAACGAAAGAGCTTATATGCTGATAGAGCATTGAAAGCTATGAATGAATATGCAATGGAGGTATTGTTATGACAGAATTTAGGTCAACTACAATTTGTGCTGTTAAGCGTGATGACATTATTGTTATCGGTGGTGATGGTCAAGTAACTATGGGGCAAACTGTTGTTCTTAAGAATAATGCAGTTAAAATCAAGAGATTATATAATGATGAGGTTGTAATTGGATTTGCAGGCTCAGTTAGTGATGCTTTTGCACTAAGCGACAAATTTGAAAAAATGCTACAGAAATACTCGGGCAATCTTACTAGAAGTGCTGTTGAACTAGCTCAACTATGGAGAGAGGATAAGGTTGCAAGGAAACTTGATGCAATGATGATTGTTGCGGATAAGAAGAATCTACTTATAGTTTCTGGCACAGGTGAAGTTATAGAGCCAGAAGCAGGTGTATGTGCTATCGGTTCAGGCGGGAATTATGCGCTTGCAGCAGCTAGGGCATTGTATGCCAATACAAATCTTTCTGCTAAAGAGATTGTTACAAAATCACTTATAGTAGCAAGTGAATTATGTGTTTTCACAAATTCTAATCTTACAGTGGAGGTAGTATAATGGAAAACTTTAAACCTAGTCAAGTTGTGGAAGAATTAGATAAATATATTATAGGGCAAAGCGAAGCTAAGAAAGCTGTTGCAATTGCTCTAAGAAATAGATATAGAAGAAGTAGACTCTCTCAAGAAATGAGAGATGAAGTAACCCCTAAGAATATCATTATGAAGGGTCCTACAGGTGTAGGCAAGACAGAGATAGCAAGAAGACTTGCGAAACTTGTGCGAGCACCATTTATTAAGGTAGAGGCTACTAAGTTTACGGAAGTTGGTTATGTAGGCAGAGATGTTGAATCAATGATTAGAGACCTTGTCGCAGCTTCAATCCGACTTGTAAAAGAAGAAAAAACCGAAGAGGTTAAGCCAATTGCAACCGAAAGAGCATATAAGCAAATGGTGGAAATAATCTATCAAGTATGGAAAAAAGCTAAAGTGATAGTGGATATAGATATTTCTGAAGTAGAGATTAAAGAGACTATTAGAAAAGAATTAATGGAAGGTAAGCATGATAGTCTTGAGGTGGAAGTTGAAGTAGCAGTATCTAATGCTCCGCAGACAATCAATCTAAATAACTCCAATAACGAAATTAATATTGGTGAAGTTATGAGCGGTATGATGGGCAGAGGCAGAAAGAGTAAATCTAGCAAATTGCAAGTTAAAGATGCGTTGAAACTTATAGTTGACCAAGAAGCAGAGAAAATGATAGATAATGAAGTTATCCGTGTTGAAGCTTTAAGAAGAGCGGAACAAGAGGGAATAATATTCCTTGATGAGATAGATAAGATTGCTTCTACTTCAGATTCTAGAAGAGGTCCTGATGTATCAAGAGAGGGCGTGCAAAGAGATATTCTGCCAATAGTCGAAGGTTGTACTGTAACCACTAAACAAGGTACAATAAAGACAGATTATATGTTATTTATTGCAGCGGGAGCTTTCCATGTAACCGCAGTACGAGACCTAATTCCTGAACTTCAAGGTAGATTTCCTATTAGAGTAGACTTGAGGTCACTTACAGAGGCAGATTTTGTAAGAATTATGACCGAGCCAGAAAATGCGGTATTGAAATTATATGCAGCACTTCTGAAAGTTGATAATGCCAATATTAGATTTACTGATGAAGCTATCAAAGAAATAGCAAGTATTGCTGCTGCTGAAAATGAGAATAGCGAGGATATAGGAGCAAGGCGTTTACATTCTGTAGTTGAAAGGTTACTAGAAGACATATCATTTGAAGCGGGTAATAATGATGAGTATATTGATATAGTTATTGACAAAAAATATGTACAAGACCATTTCTCAAATGCTCTAAAGACTTTGAATCTGAAGAAATATATATTATAATAATATAGTAAGGATATTCGCATTATGATACATGTTCCTAAAGGTACGAAAGATGTACTTCCTAGAGAAAGCTATAAATGGCATTATATTGAAGAGAAAATTAGACAGGTAGTCAGAAAATTTTATCTGTCCGAAATTCGTACCCCTACTTTTGAGGCAACGGAGCTTTTTGCTCGTGGTGTTGGCGATACAACTGATATAGTCAATAAAGAAATGTACACTTTTGATGATAAAGGTGGACGCTCTATGACACTTAAGCCAGAAGGTACAGCGGGTGTTGCAAGAAGTGTAATCGAAAATTCATTATATAATGATTTATTACCAAGAAAAATGTATTATGTTTCGCCTGTCTTTCGTTATGAAAGACCACAAGCAGGTCGACTAAGAGAACACCATCAATTTGGTGTAGAAATCTATGGGGCGGATACTCCCGCTTCTGATGTAGAAGTTATCTCAATAGCTAGAGAATTGCTTATTTCTCTTGGTATTACAGAATTAGAATTATATATAAATAGCATTGGTTGCTCAGAGTGCAGAGCAGATTATAATTCAGCACTTAAGGATTATCTTGCATCTAACATAGATAATATGTGTGGATTATGCCAAGAAAGATACCTTAAGAATCCGCTACGGGTGCTTGATTGTAAGCAAGAGAGTTGTCAGCCTGTCAGCAATAATGCTCCAAGCATACAAGATTATTTATGTGAAGAATGTTTATCTCATCAGAATCAACTTGCTTCATTATTAGATACTTTGGGAATATCATTTGCTATTAATCCTAGAATTGTTCGTGGATTAGATTATTATACCAAAACAGTTTTTGAGTTCGTAAGCTCTGATATTGGAGCACAAGGCACAGTTTGTGGCGGTGGCAGATACAATAATTTATCCAAAGAAGTAGGAGGACTTGACTGTCCTGCAGTTGGATTTGGTATGGGTATCGAAAGACTAATTATGGTTATGGAGAACTTAAATATAAGCTTCGGAGAAAGTGAGAGAGCGGAGCTATATATTGCACCATTAGAAGGCACTCTTAATTATTGTATTAAGCTAGGGAAAGAACTTCGAGATAAGGGATTGAGTATTGATATAGACATTATGGAAAGAGGGCTTAAGGCTCAAATGAAGTACGCTAACAAATCAGGTGCTAGATATATAATTGTCGTTGGGGATACCGAAATAGAAAGTGGCAAGGTAAATATTAAGAATATGGATAGTGGAGAGCAGGAATTGATTAATATTGGCGATATTCACTCTTACTTGAAAGGAGCATAGACAATGGCGGATAGATTAGATGGTCTAAAAAGAACGAAAATGTGTGGCGAATTTAGAGCCACTGATATAGATAAAGAAGCTGTAGTAATGGGCTTTATTGCCAAGCATAGAAGTCTAGGTAATTTGATATTCTTTGATGTAAGAGATAGAAGCGGATTGGTACAAGTCTCTGTTGATGATACGTGTGGAGCTAGCTTGCTCGCTAAGGCAGAAAAAATTAGGTCTGAATATGTTGTTGCTGTTAAAGGTATGGTTAGAAGTAGAGGCGATAATATTAATTCTACTATACCAACTGGCGAAATAGAAATTATTGCTAGTGACTTAAGAATACTTTCTGAAGCGGAAGTTACACCATTCGAAATTAAAGATAGCCTGAACGCAAATGATGCTATCCGTTTGAAATATAGATATCTAGATTTAAGGCGTCCTATTATGCAACAAAGACTTATTATGCGTGATAAAGCTACTAGGACAATAAGAAATAATCTAGCAGGGCAAGGGTTTATAGAAGTTGAAACACCTTTCTTAGGCAAGTCAACACCTGAAGGAGCAAGAGATTATCTTGTACCATCAAGAGTACATCCCGGTACTTTCTATGCACTTCCTCAATCTCCTCAATTATATAAGCAATTACTTATGATATCTGGATATGACAGATATTATCAAATTGCTAGATGTTTCAGAGATGAGGACTTAAGAGCGAATAGACAGCCTGAATTCACGCAAATTGATATCGAATTAAGCTTTGTAGAAAATGAAAATGAGGTAATGAATATCTCTGAAAATATGATTAAAGATATGTTCAAAGAATGTCTTGATATAGAGTTCAAGGATAATTTCATTAGAATGGATTATAAAGAAGCTATGAACAGATACGGTTCAGATAAGCCTGATACAAGATTTGATATGGAGTTAGTTGATATATCGGATATTCTTAAAGATTGCGGTTTTGGAGTATTTGAAAATGCGATTACTAATGGCGGTAGTGTTAGATTAATTAATTGCAAAGGTACGGCAGACAAATTCACGAGAAAAGTAGTAGATAAACTTGCTGAAGAAGTTAAGACTTTTGGGGCGAAAGGCTTAGCTTATGTATTATTAAAGAGTGAAGGCATAAGTTCCCCTATCGCTAAATTCTTATCTGAAGAAACTTTACTTGCTATATATGAGAAAGCAGGTGCAGTTAAAGGTGATTCTCTGTTCTTTGTAGCTGACACAAATAAAGTAGTTTTCGATAGCTTAGGAAATCTAAGATGCCATTTAGCTAGTAAGTTCGATATGATAGATAAATCTAAATTTGCAATATTATGGATTACTTCATTCCCATTATTTGAATATAGCGAAGAAGAATCTAGGTATGTTGCTATTCATCATCCTTTCACTGCTCCAAAAGATGAAGATATTCATTTGATGGATACTGACCCTTTGAGTGTAAGAAGTAAAGCTTATGACCTTGTAATCAATGGACAAGAAGCTGGTGGTGGAAGTATAAGAATCCATACTTGTGATATGCAAAGAAAGGTATTTGATTTATTAGGTTTCACTAAAGAGGTAATTCAACGAAAATTTGGTTTCTTTGTAGATGCATTTAAGTATGGAGCACCCCCTCATGGCGGGCTTGCTTTTGGTCTTGACAGACTAATTATGCTCTTAACTGGTACAGAATCTATTCGAGATGTCATAGCTTTTCCTAAGGTCCAGAATGCTTCTTGTTTGATGTCTGAAGCACCTTCTATAGTTGAAGATATACAACTTAAGGAATTGGCTCTAATTATAAGCGAACAAGAATAATGCTTGAGATAGGTAAAGTAACTAGTATTAGTGATAATAATAAGAACATTACCGTACAATTTGATAGAAAAACTGCCTGTGCTAATTGTCAAATGTGTCTAAGTTCTGCAGATAATATGAAAGTTGAGATTAATGTGCTAAATACGCTAAATGCTAAGCTAGATGATACGGTTGAAGTAGGGATAGGAGATAGATATGTCCTAACCTCTGCCTTGATTATATATATTATACCAGTAATACTTGTAGCTATTGCATTGATTGCTACACAGAAAATATCAGAAATATATCAGATAATATCTATATTTGCAGCTCTTGCGGTTGGTATTATTATCTCCTGTATTTTAGATAAAAAAATGGGAAAATCTAAAGATTCAATTCCCCAATTAATAAGAATTGTCGATAAGACAATAGATGTTCATAAGGAGGACAAATGATGGAAAATGTTGTTATAGTTGGTAGCGTAGAGAGTTTTGATAAACTTCTACAATCAGACAAGCCTGTACTAGTTGATTTTTGGGCTGAATGGTGTGGACCTTGCAAAATGTTTTTGCCAATATTAGCGGATATTGCTGCTGAATTAGGTGGTAAGGCTGTTGTTGCGAAAGTTAATGTCGATGATGTTAGCGAATTAGCACAGAGATACGGTGTTATGTCTATTCCTAGTGTTCAAGTATTCAAAGGGGGAATAGAAAAAGAAAAATTTAGCGGAGCAAGACCAAAGGCTTTTGTTATGAACCTTATGTCTAAGTACATATAGATTTAGGAGAAAATTATGATTGATTTAAGTACAATAAGAGCAGTTGACCCAGAGCTAACTGTTTCCCTTGAAGATGAGCTAAAAAGACAACAGAATAATATAGAATTAATTGCGAGTGAGAATATTGTATCTCCTGCAGTTCTAGCTGCTATGGGTACTCACTTGACTAACAAATATGCTGAAGGCTATCCTGCAAAAAGATATTACGGCGGTTGTGAATTTGTAGATGTTTCTGAAACTCTTGCAATTGAACGTGCTAAAAAGATATTCGGTGCGGAACATGCTAATGTTCAAGCTCATAGTGGTGCAAACGCAAACTTAGCAGTATATTTCGCACTTGTGAAACCTAATGACACAATATTAGGTATGAGTTTGGCACATGGCGGACATTTGACTCATGGTAGCCCTGTAAATATTTCAGGTAAGTACTTCAATTTCGAAGCATATGGAGTTGAGAAAGATACGCAAGTAATAGATTATGATAAAGTATTAGCCAAAGCAAAGGAATGTAAACCTAAGCTTATTGTAGCTGGAGCAAGTGCTTATCCAAGAACTTTGGATTTCAAGAAGTTCAAAGAAATAGCTGATGAAGTTGGCGCATTATTTATGGTTGATATGGCACATATTGCAGGTTTAGTCGCAGCCGGATTACACCCAAATCCAGTGCCTTATGCGGATGTGGTCACTACAACTACTCATAAAACTTTAAGAGGCCCTAGAGGCGGTCTTATCCTATGCCGTGAAGAATATGCTAAAGCTATAGACAAAGCAATCTTCCCTGGTACTCAAGGTGGACCATTAATGCATATAATTGCAGCAAAAGCTGTAAGCTTCTTAGAAGCTATGAAACCTGATTTCATTACATATCAGAAACAAATTATTGCTAATGCTAACGCTATGGCAAATAGACTAATAGCTAACGGTGTTGGATTAGTTTCTGGGGGTACAGATAATCATTTGATGTTACTCGATTTGACTTCTAAGAATTTGACAGGAAAAGTATTAGAGAAACAGCTTGATTTAGCTCATATTACGGTCAATAAGAACTCAATTCCTTTCGACAAGGAAACTCCATTTGTAACTAGTGGTATTCGTATTGGAACTCCTGCAATTACAACTCGTGGTATGGTTGAAGAAGATGCTGTGCTTATTGCTGATTTAATTACTAAGATTATAGACAATGGTGAAGCTGCAATCGAAGAAGTCTCCAATAAAGTTTCTAAACTTTGTGCAAAATATCCAATTTATTCTAAAGACATTTTATAAATTTTATTTATTCCAAAAAATATGTTGACAAAGCATATTTTTTGGAGTATTATATATCCTAGTAAATAGGTAGGGTATATATGAAGTTATCTAAGAAATCAATATATGGACTAAAAGCTTGTTATGAGCTTGCAATAAAAGATAGTGATGAAAGAATATCACTAGCTTCCCTTACTGATGCTACTGGAACAACAGTGAACTATCTAGAGCAGATTATGATTCTTCTTAAAAGAGAGGGTATTGTTATGGCGAGTAGAGGTTCGCAAGGTGGTTATTATCTTGCGGCGAAACCACAGGATATTAGTGTAGGCAAGGTATTGAGAGCGTTAGAAGATGGACTAAAAATAGTCGATTGTATAGATGGTGCTTGTACTGAAGAAAAACCTTGTGCAGCACATTCTGTATGGATAAAAATGTCTAATTCTATCAATAATATGTTAGATAATTATACGCTTGAAGATATGATAAGGGATACTAAGGAGTGAATTTAATGAAAGTTTATTTAGATTATTCTGCAACAACATATACAGACAAAGAGGTATTGAAAGAAATGCTACCATATTTCACAGAGATATTCGGCAATTCTAGTAGTCAGCATAGTTATGGGCAAGATGCTAATCATGCAATTGATAAAGCTAGGCACAAAGTAGCTGTTGCCATAGGCGCTAAGCTTGATAATGAAATATATTTTACTTCTGGTGGTACTGAGTCAGACAACTTTGCTGTACAAGGTGTAGCAGAGGCATACAAAGATAAGGGAAATCACATTATAACTACAGCTATTGAGCATCCAGCTGTCCTTAATAACGTTAAGGAACTAGAAGCTAGGGGTTTCACTGCTACTTATCTTGAAGTAGATAGCGAGGGTATTATCAGTATGGAGGATTTAAGAGCAGCTATTACTGATAAGACTATATTGATTACTATTATGGCAAGTAATAATGAGATTGGATCTATTCAACCTATTGCTGAAATTGGTGCATTAGCGAAAGAAAAAGGCATTCTTTTTCATACTGATGCTGTCCAGTCAATCGGAACATCCGCTATAAATGTTCAAGAGATGAATATTGATTTAATATCATTATCAGCACATAAGTTTTATGGACCTAAGGGAATAGGAGCGATTTATATTCGTAATGGCGTTAAGGTAACAAGACATATGATTGGTGGTTCGCAAGAGAGAGGTAGGCGTGCAAGTACTCTTAATACTGCTGGAATTGTTGGGCTAGGTTATGCAATTGAAATGGCAACAGAGTCAATTGATATTTATAGAGCACATACTCTTGCATTAAGAGACCACCTTGTTAAGAGAATATTAGATGAAGTACCTTATGCAATATACAATGGACCTAAAGACAATACTAAGAGAATGCCTAATAATGCAAGTATAAGTTTTCAATTTGTTGAGGGAGAGTCTTTGTTACTTAGTCTTGATATGGAAGGGATTGCTATTTCTAGCGGTTCGGCTTGTTCTAGTGGCTCACTTAAAGGGTCGCATGTATTGGAGGCTATTGGACTTGAGCCAGTCACGGCACAGTCTACTGTGAGATTTTCTTTAGGAAAATCTAATACTCTGGAAGAAATTAATTATACTGTTGAAGCTGTTAAGAGAGTGATGAATAAGCTTAGAAAGATGTCTCCGCTCTTTAACTATGACAAAGGAGAACCTATATATGTATAACGATAAAACACTTGATCATTTCAAGAACCCAAGAAATTCTGGCGCACTTGAAGATGCTAATGCAATTGGCTTGGTTGGTGGTGCTACCTGTGGAGATATTCTGAAATTATATCTTAAGATAGAAGATGATATTATAGTTAAGGCAACTTTCGAGACTTTTGGATGTGCTGCGGCGATAGCTTCAAGTTCAATAGCGACAGAAATAATTATTGGAAAGACTACAAGTGAAGCACTTGCTATAACTAATTCGGATATTGTAACTAGTTTAGAGGGGCTACCTCCGAGAAAAATTCATTGTTCTGTTTTAGCTAGCGAAGCGATTGAAAAAGCTATAAATGATTATAGAGGCAATAAATCCCAGTAATAAAGTAATCAATAGTACTCACAATATAAGTAAGGAGGGTATTATGAAGTCATTATTAAGAGGAGTTATGATTGGTGCAATAGCATCTACAGCATTATATAATATGAAGTCTAATAATAAATCTATGCTCAAGAAAGGTAAGAAAGCAATAGAGAAAAAAATAGATAGTATATTCTAACACAAAATAACAATCCTACCCGTAGAAACTCAACTATGGGTAGGATTTTATTATATTATATTTGCAGTACTACAATATTAGAAGCATTATCTTTTTTCTAAATATAGATTGAGTACTTCTTCAGTCTCGAAAATTATATTATCCGCACATTCTAAAGCTAAGGGTATTTGGTCTACATTTATTACTGTCCAACATAATACTTTTGCACCTTTTTTCCTTATAACTGAAATATGAGGGCTTGGGAAACCTCCAATATTGTATGATACAAAAACAGGCTTAAGCCTTCTCACATATCTTGGACCTACAATACGATTATAGCGTATCATCAACCCTTTAAGCATTCTAGGAAGGTTGAGTTCATTATAATTTGATGCAAGTAGTCCGGTTGCTATTTCTGGAACATTGTCTCTATACCATTTAAGAATATTAGGGAAGAAAGATTGTATAGCATAATCACCTTTGTAATTTTTAAGAAGCTCATAAATTGCAGATGCAATTTTTCTATAAGGTTTTTGTCTGAAAATATATTTGACTTCAATAAGTAGTCCCACTTGCTCATTTACTAATTCAAGTAATTCTTTAAGGGTGAGAATATCATCATCAGTGCCGATAACTCTAGCTTGTTTTAATTCAGCTAATGTCATTTCGTAGACTTTTCGGTCAACTCCACAAACTCTTTTCAATGTACTGTCGTGGAAGACAACGACTTCTCCATCTTTAGAAATATGTACATCGATTTCAATATTGAGTTTCTTATCTATCGCTGCTTGAAATGCAGGTCTTGTGTTCTCAATTATTGTTTTGCCATCGTGATAACCTCTATGTGCGATGGGAGTACTAAATAACCATTTGTAATTCATGATTTACCTCCTATAAACCTAATTTACTATTTATTAATAAAATGTGATGAACTTTTCCAAATGAAGGATTAGTTTGAATAACAGTTGCTCTGCAAATTCTATATGGTGAATTGCAATCCATACATACTCCAGTTTTCACGCAAGGAGTAGGTACACCAAGCCTTTTCGCATTTAGTGGCGCCGCTATTTCTTTTATTCTTTTTATACCTTCGTCTGTGTTAGCTACTATTTTATTAGTTCCAACAATTGTTAATATGTTATTAGGTCCGTATAAGGTGCTTGCAACTCTGTTGCATCTACCATCGGTATTGATTAATATGCCTTCTTCTGTTAAGGCATTTGATGAAGTCATATACCAGTCAGCTTCTGATGATTGTTTGTAAGTTTCTTCTCTTGAAATTCCGTTTGCATAATCTCTATGAAAGATAGTATTACCTCTTTCAATTAAATATTTAGCAATGCCCAATTCCTCAATTGTTATACTTCCCGAAAATCCGATAGTATCTTCTCTATTAATAATAGTATTAATTATATCTAGTGCCATTTCGGAAGATTCTATGTAGTGAAATATGAATCCTCTTCTTTCGATATTGTTTTTTATCAATTCTAATTTGTTATTATCCATATTTCTATTATAATATAAAAATTAATTTTTGTAAATAGCTATATCTAGTTGATATGCAGAAAATATTCATATATAATGAAAAAACAACAAAGAAGAGGTGTCAAATGTCCGAAAGACAGAAAAAAATAAGAAATTTCTGCATTATAGCGCATATAGATCATGGTAAGAGTACACTTGCCGATAGAATAATTGAAAATACAGGAACCGTGGCTACACGTGATATGGAATGTCAACTTCTTGATAGTATGGATTTGGAAAGGGAGAGAGGAATTACTATTAAACTGCAACCAGTTAAGATGTTCTGCAATTACAATGGTGAGGAGTATATTCTGAATTTAATTGATACACCCGGTCATGTAGACTTTACTTACGAAGTTTCAAGGTCTTTACAAGCTTGTGAAGGTGCTGTTCTGGTTGTAGATGCTAGTCAAGGTATAGAGGCGCAGACATTAACAAATGTATATCTTGCAGTTGAAAATAATCTGGAAATAATACCTGTTATAAATAAAATAGATTTGAAAAGTGCAAGACCTGATGAAGTTGCCCTAGAAATAGAGGATATAATTGGGATATCAGCGGAAGACGCTCCAAGAATATCAGCTAAAGAAGGCATAAATATTGATGCTGTAATCAAGAAAATTATAGAAGAAATTCCTGCTCCAAATGGTAATGAGGATGCTCCCCTTAAGGCATTAATTTTCGATAGTAAATACGATAATTACAAAGGTGCACTAAGTTTTGTCAGAGTTGTTGATGGAAAAGTTAAGAAAGGAGACAAAATCAAGATATTTAGTTCGGGAAAAGTTTTTGAAGTAGCAGAAGTTGGAATATTTAGTCCCTCGCTCATTCCTATAGATATATTGCTAGCAGGTGATGTAGGATATATTGCTGCCGCTATCAAGAATGTAAAAGATACAGCTGTTGGCGACACGATTACTAATGCTGTTGATGGTGTAACTGAACCTCTTGCAGGCTACAAAGAGGCAAAACCTG
Source organism: uncultured Clostridia bacterium (assembly GCA_964556835.1). Classification (GTDB taxonomy): domain Bacteria; phylum Bacillota; class Clostridia; order Christensenellales; family CAZKXV01; genus CAZKXV01. The sequence goes on along the minus strand of CAZKXV010000005.1, from coordinate 1,880 downwards.
TTGTATTTTCTGGTATTTATCCTGCTGATGGTTCAAGATTCAATTTATTAAGGGATTCTCTTGAGAAGTTGCAGCTTAATGATGCTGCCTTACATTTCGACCCTGAAGTTTCTACCGCCTTAGGTTTTGGTTTCCGTTGTGGGTTCTTAGGCCTTCTTCATATGGAAATAATAATAGAGCGACTTGAGCGTGAATATGATTTTGACCTTGTTACAACAGCACCAAGTGTTTCTTACAAAGTTGTGAAGACTAATGGCGATATTTTGACTATTGATAACCCTACACATCTACCTCAATTATCTGAAGTTGATTACTTGGAAGAACCTATGGTCAAAGCAAGTATTTTTTCTCCTCCTGATTATGTGGGTGCGATTATGGAACTATGTACTAAGAAAAGAGGTCTCTATATAGATATGGTTTACTTAGATAGTAAACGTGTCGAGATAAGATATAAGTTGCCTCTTAATGAGATTATATATGATTTCTTTGATGCCCTCAAATCAAATACAAAAGGTTATGCCAGTCTAGAATATGAATTGACTGGTTATGAAAGAAGTGACCTCGTTAAACTGGATCTTCTGCTCAATGGTGAAGTGTGCGATGCCCTTAGCGTTATTGTGCATAGAGATAAAGCTTATGAGAGAGGTAGAGGTATTGCCGAAAAATTAAAAGAAGTTATACCTAGACAGATGTTTGAAGTGCCTATTCAAGCCGCTATAGGTAGTAAGGTAATAGCTAGGGAAACTGTGAAAGCTATGCGTAAAGATGTGCTAGCTAAGTGCTATGGTGGCGATATTTCTAGAAAACGTAAGCTCTTAGAAAAGCAGAAAAAAGGCAAGAAACGTATGAGAAAGGTTGGTAGTGTAGAAGTACCAAGTGAAGCCTTTATGTCTATTTTGAAGTTTGATAAATGATAAATGCTGCATTATATGTACATTTTCCTATCTGCTTAAGTAAATGCAGTTATTGCAGTTTTAAGTCTTTTGCTCTAAGTGATATAGAGATAGAATACTATATTAATGCTATGGTAAGAGAGATAGAAATGTACTGTAATCAAGATGATTATAATATTACAACCGTCTATTTCGGCGGGGGAACACCATCTTCAATTAGTAATAAGCATATAGAAAGAGTAATTAGTAAGATTAGAAAATTTAGTAATTTCAATCCATCTGAATTCACTATAGAGTGCAATCCTGATGATGTATGCACAGACAAGTTAAGCTGTTATCGGGATAATGGTATTAATAGGGTTAGTATGGGAATACAGTCCCTTAATGACAGAACCTTAAAGGCATTACAGAGAAGACATAATGCAACTACTGCCTTGAATGCAATGGAAATTGTAAGAAAGTATTATGATAATTGTAGCATAGATGTAATGATAGGGCTTCCATTTGAAGAGAATAATGATGGATTAGAACTAGTATCAAGAGCAATTGATATGGATATTCCGCATATTTCAGCTTACTATCTTACTCTAGAGCAAGGCACAAAATTATACGAACAAGTTCAGAAATCGCAGCTAGTATTGCCTAATGATGATATAACTGTAGACAGATATGATAATATGTATGATTATATGAAATCAAAAAACGTTAATAGATATGAAATCAGTAATTTTGCGAAAGAGGGTAAGGAGTGCAGACACAATATAAGTTACTGGGAAATGGATAATTATATAGGGGTAGGGCTATCTTCACATGGATATCTAGGAAAAACTAGATATAGTAATGAAATAAATATTCAAAATTATATTGATAAAGTATTTATGGGAAAATTGCCTATAATAGAGAAGAACATTCTAAATTATGAGAAAATTCAATACGAAACAGTAATGTTATCACTAAGAATGACAAAAGGCTTGAGCCTAAAAAGAT
>CAZKXV010000004.1:0-22757 GCA_964556835.1 uncultured Clostridia bacterium | reverse complement strand
TGTAGGAAATGCGCCTCTTGCAAGCACTCCTAATGCAGAAATATATGCCCTCTCTGGCAGAAAATTTGGTGCATCCGTTCTATCTAGAACTTTAGATTCCGCAGGTTATGAATTTATACCAGTCATAAAGATTACTCCTAATGACATTGCATTTGATACACCTGCGACAGTGGAAAATGGCGGGCTAATCAATGGCACAATTAGCGGCTTTGCTTTCATCGATTTGAATGAAAATGGAATTAGAGATAATGGAGAAGCTTTCGAACAAGTTAAGAAAATGGAAGTTTCACTTTATTCAGCTAATGGCTCAAAAGTTAGCGCAGTTACTGCTAGTGAAAATGGTTACTACTCTTTTGATATTTCTGCAACTGGCGATTATTACTTAACCTTTGAAACCAAAAGAGGTTCAGAATTTTTCGGAAGCGATAACACCAGTATTCAGCTAACAAGTTCAGCTGTAAACACTGAAGGAAGAAGCGATATTTTTACCATTACTAGTCCCTATGAAATGGTAAATATAAATGCGGCTTACCTAAACAAAACCAATACAGTATTATATTTTATAATAGGCCTAGCAATAGTAGTTTCTCTAACAGTAGTAATCCTTATAAGAGAGAAAAGAAAATTAGCATCCGAAAATACTAATGATGTTAAAGTAGATGAAATTCAATCTTAAGAATTATAAAGAACGAATATAATTGATATAATCCATACAATAGGTGTCCTTGCCTTGCAATAAATTGCATATGACAAGGGCACTTTTTATTTTGCTATGTGCTGGGTCAATAATCATCGAAGAAATGCCTTGTGATACAAGCATTATAATAAACGCCGAATTGATATCCATTCGATTAGGTAATCCAAAAGCGATATTACTTGCACCACAAATTGTCTTTATTTCAGGCAAAAGCTCTTGAACTAATTTAAGTGTGTTTAATGCATTTAGTGCAGATTGTTGATTAACTGCAATAGTTTCTATTAGAATATCTGCATATATATTTTCTGAACGGAAACCTAGCTTCAATAACTTATCTACTAATAAACTTATCTTGTGCAATCTTTCGGTAGGAGTACTTGGAATTCCATCGTCATCAGTTGGCATTGCAACTACTCCAATATTAGACAAATTAATTCCTTGTAGCGGTGTAACATCAGTACTTAAGGAAATACTATTGATTATACATTTTCGACTACCTATTATTGTGAGAGAGCGGGCAACAATTCCCATATCCACGCTGTCAATCATAATGCCCAAATCAGAATTATTAAGTACTAATTCTACTGTTTCTATCATTTTATCACTTTCTCTATCTTCAAGCATTGCTGTATTGATATCTAAGTAGTTAGAACCTGCGCTAACATTATTCTCAATAATTTCTAGTAGTGCTTTATTTGTGGTATCTTCAAATGCCTCAAGGGTAGAGGGGATACTGCTATTTAATTTTTCACCAATAATTATCATAATTCTTTTATCCTTCTTATTAATCTCAATACTATATCCTCGCCTTTGATAGGATTTATGATATGAAAACCGCTTACATACCCCTTCAACTGTGACACTATATTAGACAACAGTTCTATGGATAAGATTGCACATTCATTAATATCTTTGTCCGCATATCTTTCTACTATTTCAGGGGCAATATCTATTCCGGAAATTTCATTATTAATGAAAATTGCATTCTTCTGACTGATTATAGGCATTAAGCCAACCACTATAGGCACCCCTAACTCTTTCTGCGCTCTCTTAACATTTTCAACGCATTGTAGATTAAAGCATGGTTGAGTTATACAGAATCCTGCGCCTTTTTCTACCTTAGTTTTAGCTCTCTTAAGCTCTTTATCAAAATTCATAGAATTAACATTCAAGGCACAACCTATATAAAAATCTTTCTTAATCGGGCCTTGATTGAAATTGGATATATAATTGATTAACGAAAAACTGTTGAAATCGAATACTGTCTTGCTCTTTTCTTCCGTATAGTTGGATATTGGATCGCCAGATACACATAAAACATTTGTAATACCCTCAAGCTCTAAACCTAATAATAATGAGCCTGTACCTATAAAATTCCTATCCCTGCATGTTATATGAGGCACAGCTATAAGTCCAGTATCTCTAACAACTCTTGATGCAATTATTCCTGCATTCACTCTTGAGCGTCCTAATGGATTATCTGCTATTGATATAGCATCAGCTCCTGCCATCTCAAAATGCCGAATTGCCTGGGTAACTGCTTCACCCGAAACATTTGCGGGAGCATCATACTCTACTATTATTGTTGGGACTTCAGACTTCAATAAACGCTCTAACTTATTAGTTTTTGTAGACTCCTCATCAATTACACCTATTACAGTAGGCAACTTATTAGGTTCATTTGCCTGCTTAATCTTATCACTCATATATTTAATATGCAAAGGTGTTGTTCCGCAACATCCACCTAATATTTTCACTCCTAAGTTATAGAAATCTAGCATTTTATCTGCAAAATACTCTGCATTTTCTGTAAATGTAGGCACTCCCTCTATATAAGAAGGGTATCCTGCGTTCGGCATAATACTTATTGTATCGCTTGTATCTAGCCTAGTAGCTAGATTATACATATGCAAAGGTCCGCATTGGCAGTTTAGACCATATGCAGAAATATTTTTGTTAGTTTTCAATCTGTTTACCAAACGCAAATAATAATTCCCCTGACTTGTATAACCATTCGCATCTGCCGAAAGCGAAGCTAAAAGATAGCTACCTGCCGACTTAATTCTTGCATACCTCGATAATTTTTCTATCATATCTATATCGCTGAATGTTTCGAAAATAATTTTATCTAAGCCGTTATCGAACATTGTATCAATTATTGCTTGATAATGCTCGTATTCACAACCAATAATTGGACCTATGCAACCAAATACTGATACATCTGTGCCAATGGTAGCACTTTTCGCAATTTCTATACCGGCCTTGATATTATCGAGGTCACTTATACCGAATGTGTTAGTAGAGATAGCCTTAGCGCCACTTGCGATATACTCTTTATGTATACCAAGAATGGTATTACAATCATGAATATTAGCATCTTTTATTGAATATGGTCGACCTTTGGATGCGTAATAAGTACCCATTGCCCCATCAAAAATTAAACATTTATTTGTTTTCATTATATACTCACTTTCCCATTTTTTATTGTGATTATAGCACAATTATGTTTTTTTTCAAACTTTACTACTTCTATTCATGGATAATAATTCACAACTCCTACATAATAGTAAGAGTTGTGATTAATTTAATAGCTATAATATTCTAAATTAAAGCTTTTTCTTTACTCAATAGAATTTATGGCAAGAATCCTTCCACTACCTCTGCTCTATCACCTAAATCCTTTAGTAACACTGGATCCTCTGGAACCTCTGGAGAAACAGCAGCATAATCATAATAACATATCATTTCTAGAAGCGAACCATCATCTGGCTCTCCTAATAGGTCAACAATTGTAAGGTCATTCATCGCCTGTTCCAAAGTCTTACCCCCGGGGTCAGTTCCAGGAACTTCATATAGATAAGCATCTTTTAATGCGGATAAAAGTGCTTGGTTACTTGTTAAAGCATAGACAGGCTCACCATTAGTATGCACTAATGGATCATATGATTCATAAGTTTCTTCGAATGTAACAGAATCAATTATAAGGGCATAATGAGTGCCTGCGATAGGGCTTACCGTAACATAAGTATACACATTATGACTGTCATCAACAGATACTGTCCTTGTATATCTTGTATAAGTATTTCCTGTTTCCCATACAACATATGTTATTTCATCTACGCTTGCAAAATATCCTGAATCATCTTCAGCATATTCATTTGCAGTTTTGATATCTATCATATCTTTCAATTGTAATATATTAATTTTCTGTGCTATTGTCATGCCAGTAGGGTCGCTACCAGGAACATTATTGATATAAGCATCTTGAATGGCAATAAGTAGCATAGGGCTACTAGAGTCAATTTCTAGAAATTGATTTACACGAAGACTATCCATATCAGCGCTAAGTGTATTGAAAGATGAATCAGATAAGCTCTGAAGAACGAGTGCACTACTTGAATCTATCTCAAGAATATCATCGAGTGAGAAATCATATAATGCTGTTTCGAGATTATCAAGGGTTACATCATCTCTTGCCATAGCTAGCATAAGTCTTGAGCTTTCCTTATCATTGAATCTAGGGAGCAATGAAGTGTCACCATATGCAATAAATTCTGGCGAACCATCTTCAACATACTGAGCAAGAGTATCCACAACATATAATGTTTCATCTCCTGCGTAATTAGTTACAGGGTAATACCCGCCATCTCCTTTCAGAATATATCCATCTACAATGCCTATGCCCGCTTCGGTATATGTGGCAGGAATTCTATAGTATACACCTAATGGGTCAACCACCTTTCTAGCAGTTTCTGAAATTTCTAATAAATCTTCAACTAGCATTGTATCCAATCTATCAGATAATGAACCTACTCCTGTTGTATTAATATTAACATCCATAAGCTCTGTCATTGCCTTAACTGATTTTTCATATAGCAATGTGCCATCCCCATTATATATATTTTCTGTAAATACAGTGACAGCATCGCCAAATGTCATATCGAGCATTTTAACATTTATCCCATCAATAGTGGTATCTTTCAAGAATATCAAGGGCTTACTGCTCTTAGCTTGAACTAATACTCCTGCTTCATATACATCTTCTTCATATATGTCTATAAGTTCGCCTAATGGAAGAGCTCTCATATCTGTATCAAGATTATTTATGCTACTTTCATGTAAAGAAACTAAGATTTTTGAGCTTGGTGTAGAAAGTGAAAATTTCGGTAATGAGCTTGCACCTGCACCATATGCAATAAATTCTGCGGAACCATCTTCAACATACTGAGCAGGAGTATCCACAACATATAATGTTTCTGTGCCTTCGTAATCAGTTTCAGGATAATAACAATCATCACTCTTCAAGATATAACCATCATCAACTCCAGCTCCTGCTTCAACATATGTGGCAGGAATTCTATAATAAATACCTAAAGCATCTACAATATATTCTGTACCATCATATATATCTACTAATTGGTCTAACTGTAAGTTGTCAATAGCTTCACTTAAAATTACGCCACTTGTGCCCGAAGGTACTTCATTAATATACGCATCTTTAAGATTGATGATAGCATTTGATGATTTAGGATGAATTAATGCGCCATTGATATCATAAATATTCTCAGTATATATTGTAACAGCATCTCCAAGTTGCAAAGTATTAAGAGAATTATCTAGCTCATTTATTAGTACATCTTGCAATTCAATTAGTAGGGGAGGGCTAGTATCTGTAACTTCTACCACTTCACCTAAAGTAAGAGTATCTATTGTCTGACTAATTGTCATGCCTGTTTCGCCCTCTGGAACTGTAGCTCCAATATAGGCATCTTGCAGAGCTATTAGGACAGAATTGCTTTTTTCATGTATCAAGGTTGCACCATCATATACATCTTCTTCATAAATATCCATAATTGCGTTTAACTGCAGAGAATTCAATTTTTGTGACATTGTCATGCCAGTAATATCACTTGTTGGTACTGCATTGAGATAAGCATCTTGAAGTGCGATAAGAACTTTGTGGCTCTTTTCATGAATTAGCGTACCTCCGTCATATACATCTTCTTCATATATATCTAATATTTGATTTATTTGCATTATATTTACTGTCTCAGAAATGGTCTTGCCTGTAGGGTCGCTATCTGGCGCTTCGCTTAAGTAAGCTTCAGCAAGTGCAATAAGTACAGACGCCGATTGTTCTTGAATATTATATCTTTGTTGACCAAAATGGTCAGCTTCAACATAAGTTATATATGTTGCTGGACTTGCTCCGTCTACAATTACATAATTACCAAAGAAAAATGGAGCATAACTTTGTATATATCTGTCTAGTCCCTCATGCTCGGGGTTATCCTCATTATATGAAAAATAAGTTTGAATAATATCATCACCTGTCCCTGTCTCAATACATACAAATAAATTAGTTAAACCTTCCTCATCATCAACTTCAGTATAGACTAAAGAATATCTATTCTTGTACTGATGAAGTTCATTTTCAGAATCATACAATGTGTATTCGCCTGAACTTAGAACATATGCACCGTTATCATAAGGGTAATAATCGCCATAATATATCTGTATCAAGTCAGCTACACGCATTGAAGCGAGTTGTGAAAATATTTGCATAATTGGGTCATTTAATCTAGTTGGGTCATTGAAAATTGGCAGATTAGGTAATGCGTTAATATCCATAACACCCATTGACGAAAGAGTAGATATAGAAATGGAATCTACTAGCAAGTTCAAGTTATCTGGAATAGACATTAGCGGGATATCTAGCAAAGGTTCGATTAAAGGCAAGAAGTCCGTTCCTTCTTCAGTTCCAAATAATGCGGCAAGATCTAAACCATATGTTTCCGATAAATCATTCAAACTAGTGCCTGACGCACCAGTTGCTATGCCTCCTAATTGAGATAAAATTTGCAAAATAGTCATATCAAGAAATGCATCAGGTATTTCATCGGGTAAAGCTACGCTCCCTCCTGAAAATTGCCCTGCTAAATTTGCACCATCTTGGACAGATACTTGTGTAATCAAATAGTAGCCTCCCCCAAACAAAGCTCCAAATGCAGAAACAAATCCTATTACAAACCCCATTAATATTCCTACTAATATTTTCATAAGAATTCCTCCTTAACAAACTAATACTTTTTTCAGATATCTAACAAAAGAATTGTATACCTATCCATTATATTAATTTCAATCATTATATCATTAATAATTATTTTTTGCAAGACCAACCCACATACATAATATAAATTATATATGTGCATAAGGATAAAAAATGTCATTAAAAGAAAGCAATTTATCATAAAAAATTAAGTGATTATAGATAAATGTAATATATATTAATAATCACTTTCTCTCATTTAATAGGATATACAGCACTCAATTAATAATTATAGTTGACAATACTTACGGTTTGTTCTATAATTACTGTATTATCACCGAATTATTGGTAGAAACTGGGAGGGTAAATATGAAGAACAAACCTATCAGACAACCAGCTAAGCTTGGAAAAAGAATGCTGATTAAAGTTGTCTTGGTATTAGTTGGCAGAGCGTTAAAAGCTTGCTATAAATTAGATAGTCGTGTCAAAGCCGAAGTCGACTCTATGCCTAAAAATTACAAAATAAGAATGGGCGTGAAACCTTTTAAACTCAAACTTGATTTTGAAATTATGGGAGATAATATTCGTATTGCTAAAGAAGCAGATTTCATTCCTGCCCTCAATATAACTTTCAAAAGTGCGGAGAGTGCAATTTATGCATTAACTGGCATGAAAAGTGTTGCTGCATGCTATGCAGAACAACGTTTTGCAATGAACGGCGATATTATGCTTGGCGGTACTTTTATTAGGATTATGAATATTATTGAGGCTTATCTTTTCCCTAAGTTTATAACCAGAATATTATTTAACAGACAAGCACCAATAAGAGAGAGAACTATGGCACGTATCTATATAGGTACATTATTTGGAATATAGGAGAATATAATTATGAGTTTACCAAAGTATTATGAATTTGTTAATACAGTCAAAATTATTTCAGGCTCAAAAGCACTTGAAAACATACCTTTTGAACTGGAACAAAGAGGCGCTAAGCGTCCTATGCTACTTTCCGACAAAGTACTTCTAGATATAGGTACTGTTGCGAAAATCAAAAATGCCTTCCCTAAAGGCGGTATTCAATTTGTAACAATGTTTACCGAAATCCCACCTGATAGCTCAGTGAAGATAATAAATGCTATCGCTACTATATACAAAGAAAACAAGTGCGACAGTATAGTTGCTGTAGGTGGCGGTTCAGTTATAGATACTGCTAAAGGGCTTAAACTTGTCCTTTGTCAAGAAGTGGATGATATTATGGACTTAATGGGATTCAATAGCTTAGTCCCACCAAAACAAAAAATACCTTTCATAGTTATCCCTACCACAAGCGGAACAGGTAGTGAGGCTACACAAGTAGCAGTTATTGCCAATCCCGACAAAGGCATCAAAATGGAATTTATCGCATCTGAAATATTACCCGATGTTGCGGTATTAGATGTGCGTATGACAGAAACACTTCCTCCTAGAGTCACTGCAAGCACTGGTATGGACGCTCTTAGTCATGCAGTTGAAGCTTATTCTAATTTGCAGAGAAATCCAGTTTCAAGCGCATTTGCAACAGCAGCTATTAAGATGATTGTTGAAAATATTGTCGAAGCAGTTACTAATGGTACTAACAAAGATGCTCGTTTAGCTATGGCAAACGGTTCGCTACTAGCTGGAGCAGCTTTCAGTAATTCAATGGTTGGTAACGTTCACGCAATAGGTCATGCACTTGGAGGAGTTTGTCACGTGCCTCACGGTGATGCAATGTGTATCCTTCTTCCCCATTGTATGAAATATAATATTAAGCAATGTGGCAACTATTACGCAGAATTATTACTTCCACTTGCTGGTGCTGAAGTATATGCTAACACTCTTAAGGAAGAAAGAGCGCTTAAAGCAATCCAAACTATAATTGACCTTCAAAATTTACTAAATTCAAAATGCGGACTTGCTACAAAAATTAGAGATACACGTGCAGAAAAAGAGCAACTTGAAGATGTTGTTCCCAAAGCTATGAATGATGGGGCAATGGTTGTAAATCCAAGAATTATGACACCTGAAGATGTTCTGGAATTATTAAATCAAGCTTGGTAATAATATATTATTAGCAACAAGGCATAATAATAAAAGGAGTAGTATATGGAACCAAAATATGGCGGATACGCAAATAAAGTAATCAAAATAGACCTCTCTACCCAAACAATAACTGATTATCCTTGGACAGACAAAGATAAGGAATTGTACTTAGGTGGCAAGATTATGGCTGCAAAAATCATCAGTGATTTTATATCTAAACCTTTTGACCCATTAAGCGAAGAGAATATTGTTGTAATAAGTACCGGACCACTTAATGCTATGGGTTGTCCAAGTTCTAGCAGGTTCAATGTGTCTTCAATTTCTCCAATCACTAACCTATTAACTTCTAGTAATTGTGGTGGTAATTTCGGTATGCATATGAAAAAGGCTGGTTATGATGCAATTATCCTAACGGGCAAATGCAAGGATAGAACCTATATATCTATTACTACTGAGGGCATTGAATTCAAGTCAGCTGAAAAATTATGGGGAATGAAAACTGGTGAAGTTCAAGAACATTTAGGCGGCAAGACTGGTAAACTATTTATTGGACCCGCTGGAGAGAATAAAGTATTATACTCTTGCTTAGTATCACAAGAAAGAGTTGCAGGTAGGGGTGGAATTGGTGCTGTCTTCGGTTCAAAAAACCTTAAAGGTATTATAGCACTTGGTGGCAAAGCTAATGGGGCTAAGGATAAAGAAAAGTTAGTTCAACTCAATAAAGCTTGGTCAAAAAGGCTCATAGAACATCCACTTACCGGTGTACAATTACCGAAACTTGGTACAGCTGGACTTATAAGCATGATGCAAGCGAAAAATCTGCTCTCTACAAAAAATTACAGTGCAGGCAAGTACGATGATTATAAAATGGTTAGCGGTGAAGAACTAGCAGAAAAACACTTAGTTAAGAAAAAAGGCTGTTTAACTTGTCCTATCCAATGCGGAAGGGTTGTAAATGTTAATGGCAAAGATGTCAAAGGTCCCGAACTAGAAACTTTAGGTCTGCTTGGTGCTAATATATTAAATAATGATATTGAATTAATATTTAAGTGGAACTACGAACTTGATGAATTAGGTATGGATACAATAAGTGCAGCAGGCACTATTGCCTTTGCTATGGAACTTCAAGAAAAAGGTATGTGGGACAGTGGTCTTGATTTTGGAAAAACTGATAATATATCACAAATATTTGAGGATATAGCTTATAGAAAAACTGAAATAGGGGATCAGCTAGCTAATGGCTCAAGATGGTTATCTTGGAAATATGGCGGTTCTGAATTTGCTATGAATGTCAAGGGGCTTGAATTAGCGGCGTATGAACCTCGTGGTGCATACGGTCAAGGTTTAGGCTACGCTCTTAGCAACCGTGGAGGCTGTCATCTTAATGCTGGATATATGGTTGTACTTGAGGGATTGGGTCTTACAATCAATCCGCATACTACAGTTGGAAAAGCAAATTTAACTATAATGTTTCAGAATCTTATGGAAGCCTGTTCTGCAGGCGGAAGCTGTCTATTCACTACTTACTCTTTCTTCCCTTTCTTCTTAATTAACAAACCTAATAATTTAATTACTAGAATAGTGAATAAGGTTCTTCCTTATACAGGTCCTTTTATTTGGATAGCGAATAAGAAACCTGGATTACTTGCTGTTAATTTAACTGCTATGTTACCTCACCCTAAAGCAATTTCTTATGCAACTGGTATGAAATTGGATTTTGGTAAATTTATGAAAATTGGAGCAAGAGGATATAACCTTGAACGATTAATCAATAATAAGTTAGGGGTATCGGTTAGTGATGACATTTTGCCTGCTAGATCAACTGATGAATTCCAAATTCAAGGCGATAAGAAAAGTCGTGTGCCACTAACAAAAATGCGCAAGAAATTCTATAAAGTTCGTGGTTGGGATAAAGAAGGTCAAGTTAAGACAGGTACCCTTAAAGCTTATAATATAAATAAAATTTATAATGATTAAAGTTGAGTTTTTCGGGAATTACAGATTAGAGTTTAAAGTAAGCGAAGTCAATCTTGAAGCGAAAAATATTAAAGAAATGCTTGAAAAAATAATATTAATGTTCCCTAAAATGAAAAAAGAACAAATAAAAAGGGCTAGTGTTTTCGTAAATGATGTAGCCATTCAAGGAATATTTTCAATGCGCCACAAACTTAAAGAAGGTGATATAGTACTAATGATGTATCCTTCAGGTGGAGGTTGATAATATGCATAGCTTATTATATCAACTTAAAGATAAGGTAGCCTTAGTTATTGGCTGTGGCGGACTTGGATGCTATGTGGTTGAACAACTTGCCAGATGTGGTATCTATAAGTTAATTGTTGTAGATTATGACAAGTTTGAAGAATCCAATATCAATAGACAAATTTATTGTACTAATAACACTCTTGGACTAAGTAAAGTACAAGTTGCCAAAGATAATATTAGTAATTTTTCGAACACTTTAGTTGTCGCCTTACACATTAAATTTAATGAAAAAGAGCTTCTCCATTATGCTGATGAAGTTGATATTATTATTGATTGCGTTGATAATGTGAAAATTCGCTATGAAATTGAAGATTTCGCTAGCAGAATAAATGTACCCTTAATACATGGTGCAATAAATGGCGTTGTGGGGCAAATTACCACTATTATGCCAAACAGAAAGATGTTTCATAAAATATACAAAAATATTGATAATGAAGTCTTGCCTACAATGGCTCATATACCAGCTTTAGTAGCCAGTCTGCAAGTAGCTGAAACAATTAAGGTATTAAATGGATTACCTACTTTAGAGGGGAATCTATTAATAATCGACACAATTAGTTCGAGCTTTCGAAAGATAGATATTAAAAATGAAAAAATTTAAGATACAAGACTTAGTTATTATAGCAATGTTAGCAGGACTTGGTATTGTAACAAAAATCATTATAAACAGTCCTATTAAAGCCTTTTCAAGTTCAATAGGTATACCGGGGGGCGCTATTGTTGGCGGATTCTATATGCTCTGGATCCCAATCGGACTGGGTATAACAAAGAAATTCGGCACTGCAACACTTCTTGCCTTTGTACAATCATTAATTGTTTTGATAGTTGGAACTTCTGGCTCTCACGGCATTCTCTCATTGATAACTTACACTACTCCGGGTATTATATGCGATTTGGTTTTTTTAACCGCAAGAAAAAATGGCTATAATGCACTTCATTACCTAATAGGTGTTGGATTAGCAAATGTGACTGGCACATTATTCTCTAATATATTATTCTTCAATCTACCCTTTGTCCCGCTACTAATTACACTTTTGGGAGCTATGACTAGTGGTGCGTTTGGTGGTCTAATAGCATACGGTGTAATAAATAGTATTAACAAAACAGGTATTCTAGATGAAATAAACAAAAAAGATTATGATGAATTAAATTCCATATATGAACAAGATATAAAAGAAAATCAGAATAAAACTAATGAGGATAGCTATGAATAAACAAAAAACTTTTAGAATTGCCATTATTCTTCTTGGCATTATGATTATTGGATTAATAACAAGTATACTTATATATAATTTTTATAAAGAAGATATAGCAGAAGACTCTTTCTTAATAATACAAGGAGATCGACAAGTTGTAGTTACCACAAGCGAACTTGAAGAAATGGAAATGATAACATTTGCTAATCGATATAGAAATAGTCAAGGTGCAGATTTATTTATTGATTATGAAGGCGTAAATTTATTAGATGTTTTAGCTAAATATAATTTTTCTCTTGAAGATTGTTCTTCAGTTAATTTTATCGCAAGAGATTCTTTCTTTCGTTCTTATAATGTAAATGAAATTGATGAGGATAATGTTATTCTCACCCTTTATGCTGAGGGAGCACCCCTAACTATAGGGAACACAAGCACCCCTCCGGGACAAGATGGTGGACCAATAATGATTATTAAAAGAAATGATAGTTATAGCACTAATAGAATAAAAATGCTCTATAGCATAGAACTTAAAGAATAATGGGGATAAGAGTATCAAATCTTTATATAGGATACGGAAACCAATTTGTATTGAAAAATTTTAATTTAGAATTGGAAAGTGGCGGATTATATATAATCAAGGGTTCAAATGGTATAGGCAAATCAACTTTGGCTCACGCAATTACAGGCATTATACCACGTGATATTCAAGCATTTATTAAAGGTAATATTATAATTGATGATAAGAATATTATAGATATGAGTATCGCCGAACTTTGCTCATCTATAAGCATAGTTCTACAAAATGCAAATAGCTCTCTTTTCTCTTTCACCGTACGAGATGAATTAGCTTTTGCTCCTGAAAATATGTGCTTTGAAAAAGGCATTATTAGAGACAAAATATCTGAAGTAATTGAGAAACTTGAACTTAGTAGTATTATTGACAGCCCAATAACCGACCTTAGTGGAGGCGAAAAAAAGAAAGTTCAAATAGCAAGCGTACTCACGCTAGACCCCAATATAATAGTATTTGATGAAGCTATGAGTAGCCTGGATATAGATTCTAGAGCGAAATTAAGAAACATTATCCTAGACCTTATCAAGCAAGGTAAGACAATCATTATGATAGAACATATGAAGACTGTAGATGATATTGCAACAAGAATAATAGACTTCGATAAAATTATTTCTGAGGCGACTTATGATTAAATTAACGAATATTACATTCGGATATAAAAAGAATAAATTAGTGTATAATGATTATACTCTAACAATTCCATATGGTCTCACCTATATTGTTGGTGCAAATGGAAGAGGTAAATCAACATTAATCCAACTAATTATGGGTATATTGAAGCCAACAAAAGGCAGTATCAAAATTATGGATGAAGATATTTCTGGCAAGAAACTATTTCAACTGGGTAGCCTTTGTGGGTATTTACTTCAACACTATGAAAATATGTTATTTGCAAATACCGTATACGAAGAACTTGCATTCCCACTAGAATTTCAGAATTTAGATAAAGCACTAATCGACAAACAAGTAACAGATACTCTAATAAAATTTAATCTATTAGACAAGAAGGATTGCTTTCCTCTAACTTTATCAGGCGGAGAAAAACAAAAACTTGCTCTTGCTACAATATTTATGAGAGGTGTAGAAATATTTTTATTAGACGAGCCTACAAGCGGACTAGATTCGGATACTAAATCTCAATTAGTTAAACAATTAGAAAAGATTATTAATTCAGGTAAAAATGTGGTTATAGTTACACACGACGAAGACCTTATGAATGAGCTTCCTGGCAGAACTTTTTATTTAGGAGATACGCCATTATGTTGAAACTAGACCCTAGAACTAAATTGTTTTTGGTAATAATCATATCAACTAAAGCGGTAATATCTACAAACATATCCGACCTAAGTATATTATTAGGTCTAGAATTTATGCTCGCTATATTTCTTAGCGCAAATTTCTTATCTTTCTTCAAAGGTGTCAAATATTTACTTATAATAAGCATTTCTTTAGCTGTAATTCAAAGCCTTTTCGCAAATGATTCTGCTCTTTTTTCTATATATAATATTAAAATTTTAACTTATGATGGTATTATCAAAAGCTTAAACTTTGTACTCAGAATGGCAATAATACTGCTTTCTGCACTTATTATAATAACAAGCGAAAAAAGAGAGATTACAGAAGCATTAATAAGACTAAAGCTACCTTATGAAATAGCTTTTATGATGGGTCTAGGTATCCGTTTCTTGCCCGAATTTAGAAGTGATATGAAAGACAGAATGATTGCAATAAAACTTCGTGGTATAGATATTTCAAAATTGAAAATAAAAAGTAAGATTAAGCTATATACTTATCTTATTACCCCTGCTGTTTCAACTGCAATCTTAAATTCTAAAACAATAGCTATATCTATGCAAACAAAGGCTTTTCAAGCTTATAGAACTAGAACTTCTATTGTTGACTTGCATATTCAAGCTATTGATTATATAATGATAATATTAGGTATAGTATTATTTGCTTTGTCATTTATACTATAATTGGAGGACTATTATGAAAGTATTTACCGTATCAGGACTTACAAAATCAGGAAAAACTACCACAATAGAATACATAATTAAAGAACTTATTAAGCGTGGATACAGTGTAGGTTCAGTTAAACATATTCATAACGAGAATTTTACAATAGATACAGAGGGCAAGAACACCTATCGTCATAAAATGGCAGGCAGTGAACTTGTTACTGCATTAAGCCACAATGAAACGGATATAATGTATCCCAACCAAATGGATATATATGAATTACTTGACCATTACACACAAGATTTCGTAATTTTAGAAGGAGTTAATGAGGCAAATGTACCAAGAATTGCCACAGCGAAAAATATAGATGAACTTACTCTAGATGACCATACTTTTGCAATTAGCGGTGTAGTAGCTAATGATTTAGATATAGAATATAAAGGCATACAAGTTATCTCAGCAATAACTGCTACTACTGAACTTGTAAACCGAATAATAGATATTGTTCCGAATCTTATGCCTAATTTCCCTAGTAATTGTTGCTGTAAATGCGGATATAGTTGCAAAGAATTAATGACTCAAATTGTGCGTGGAGAGGCATCTGAAAAAGACTGTACGCTAATGAATGGCAAAAAAGTGGAACTGTTAATAAATGATAAGGTTATAAAAAATGTTGATTTTGTGGACAAAATACTATACAATTCTATTATAGGAATAGTAAAAGAATTAAAAGGTTACAAAACTGATGCAAAAATAAGCATCAAAATTAAAAATTAATTATACATTATGAATATACTTGAGAATATAAGCGGGAAAAACAAGAATATAACTCTTGAAAAAAAGGGTTCAACGGAGGTTGTAATAAAGCAGTATGAAAATACTGCACTTTTCGAAAGAGTTCTTAATACTTGCGAAACCATTATAAAAAATAATCCCTCAACTCCAATTCCTCATATATTAAAAAGTGAAAATAATTCTATTCATATGGAATTAATTAACGGTGTAACCTTACTTCAAAAACTTTTTGACCTGAATGAAACACAATCTGCTAACATAGCAGATAAATTAGTTGATTGCTTAATTTCCCTTAAAATAGCCGGATATATGCAGACAGACAACAATTTATCAAATTATATTTTGTGTAATGATATTATTTATGCTATTGATATTGATGATATTCTCCCTAAAAAAAAGAACTCACTTGAATATGTAATTAGTGATATTTTGATACATATAAGCACAGTTAAAGAATTAGATTTGTCTATCAAAAAAGCATTTAATAGACAGCTCCTTTCAAGAATTTCAATTAGTACAAACCAATTGGCAAGCGCAATAAAACGTACAGTTATCCGTCGTGAAATCAAGATTATGGATGTAATTATCCCATTGCTTATGGCATCCGATACTAAGGTTGCTCTAATAGGATTTATGGGTTCTGGAAAATCCCATTTTGCTAAAGACCTTGCGAAAAATACAGGTCGCTCTTTCGCAAGTACAGACAAACTCATTGAAGAAAAATTGCAAGATACAATACCTAATATTTTCAGTGAATATAGTGAACAATATTTTCGTGAACAAGAAACAAAGGTTATTATCAAAACTCTACAAACAAATACGGGAATTATCGATCTTGGCGGAGGCGCTATTTTCGCCAACAAATATATCATTCAGCAAAATTGCTTAATTCTTCATCTTGACACGCCCTATCAAATCATACTTACTAGGTTACTTAATTGCACCGATAGACCTCTTATAAAAAACTCAAACAATGACAAAATACAATCTTTGTACAATTCAAGAATAGAATTGTATCGAAGATTTGCACATTTTAACATTGTATAATTGTTTTTAATTTTCTTTTACTAATTACAACTATAAAATTACTAATTTAATTTGAATAATATTTATTGATATGCTATAATAATTAAGGTGTTATACCTAAATTGAAGGAGATTTTTATTATGGGAAGTACAATTAATATTAAACAAACTTTTTTTATAGTTTTTATTGCAACTATAATACTTATGCTTATGAGCATTGGTGTCTCGCAAGACCTTACATCAGCGGTGGCTGATAGTAGTGAGCCGGTCTTTATTGCAACAGATGAGGTTACTATATCTCATTTGACGGATAGTCATTACTTTCCTTTAAGATTCTGTCATAATGAGGACGAAGGCATTTTCCAAGAAGAAATGCTTACAGATTCTAAACTCCTTATTGAATGCTCTAAAGCACTTGAATGGTCGCTTCAAGATATTATAGCTAATCCTACTGATTATTTAATAGTTTCTGGAGACAATACCAAAGATGGATCATTGGCATCTCATGTAGATGTCGCAAATGGACTTCGCTTTGTTCAAAATGAAATTAGAAAAATTAGTGGTTACGAAGATTTCCAGATATTTGTTCAAGTTGGCAACCATGACCTATATAATAATGATTCCAAAGACTTTTCAGGCGATGGACTTGCAAAAAATGTTGCAATCACAACAAGATCTGATATTGAAATGGTATATGCCGGATTGGGTTACCCTGATATTGATGAGACTACAGCTTTAGCTTATTATCAAGATAAAGGTGTATATTATGATAGCACAACTCTTGCATCATTACCTCCAATGCCATATGCAATAGAAACTGGGGAAGATAGTTATATCCATTCTACAAATGCTACTAATATAGATTATACATATATCACTGATACTGAATACAATCCAGCAGGTTTTACTGGCGACGATTATGGTTGCACATCTTTAACATATATTGCGGATGTAGATATAGATAATGATGCTGCAGACAATAATGATATTGTATTTCTTGCTATTGATTGTGTGAAGAGCAATCCCATAGATGGTCATGTAGTAGGTTCAAGTGTAACTGAAGAACTACTTGCTTTCCTCGAAAATGAAACTCCTGACAAAGAGCGGAAGATTTCAATCACTCATCATCCATTGCTTGAACAAATGCCCATGGTTAGCACGCTTCTTAAAGATTTTGTAATAGAAGATTATATAGTTACATCAGGCTTCTTAGCTGATGTTATTGGAGTGAGATATAATTTAACTGGACATATGCATTCAAATAGTATAACTCATAGACTAAGCTTTGGTAATAACGAAATTACTGATATTGAATCAGCTTCGCTTTCTTCATATTGTGGCGGAGTAAGAACTTTAACCTTAGAGTATGGTACTCTTGGTTCTGTTTATGCAGAAGATTTACCTTCTGATTATAGATTAGTAGGTGACCTAGATTTCAATTACCTTATAGACGAAAGATATATAACTACTGAATATTTAGAATACAATCTTCTCGATGGATTTATAAATTCAGAAAATATCTGTACAGACTTTAAGAGCTATGCAAGACAACGTGTATATGATAATATTGTAACTAATCTTGTTGGAGGTTATCTTACACCTACTAAGATTGATAGTGTTATCAATGAAACTTTGCTACCTATAATTCCAGAGAGTATATCCTTAGGATTTATAAATATCGATTTAACACAGTATACAGACTCATTGCCTACAATAATTAATAATTTAATAACAGAGATTGATACTAAAGTTCTAGCAGATTATACATATGGCGGAACTAATCCACTATTTACTGGTGGTGAAAACAAAACACTAGCTTATGTCGAAGAATTATTAGATTCCGTTATAAACACAGAAGTCAATAGTCAAGGCTTTACAATAATTGATTTATTCTTCGCGTGTTATTATACACATATTAACGGAACTCTTTACTCTACTTACGAGTCATTACCTGAAGCAATTAGAGAAGGGCTTGCAAATATGCAAAATGGTACTGTGATTAAGACTTTAATAGAAAATTTACTTGATGAAGAAACAGGTTTATATAAACTACTAGTTGATTTAATCTCTACCGAACTTGATTTAAGTGCAGGACTATCTGAGCCAGAAAGAGTTAGATTTAATGGATTATTCAATACTCTCAAGACTTTTTTGCATCTAGATAGTAATATTGTTCTAACTATAGACCATATTGTTCTTGAAGATTTAATTGCTCCTGCTGCATCTCTACTAGGTTTAGACCTTGATATTGGAGAAAGTGGGGTAGTTGGATTGCTTGATAGCTATATTGATAGTTATTTAACTTCCAGCTTCTATACAGGACTAGGTGGTATTGCTTCAGATATTATGGTTGCTTTTGCAGTTGATGAATCTGCCAATGTAGACTATGAGAATACTCTTCATATACTAAGAAATGCAAATCAAGAGGTTACCTATTTAGATACTATTATTCCTGATGTTGCAACTATTGCTAATGGTAAGGCACCAAGCTTACTAACCGTAACTTTTGGTGAAGATAGTACTAGCGATAAGAGTTTTGTATGGTTTACTGATACTAGAATTGATTCTTCTGTAGTTGTATATAGTGCTTCTAGTGATTTAAGCAACCCCACAACTGTAACTGGCGAATTTGCTATCTACGCATACGAAAAGGCAATGATTGATATAGGCGTTTTCGCAACTACCCAAACCGACGAAATAGGCAGGCATCAAGTCAATTTATCTGGGCTTACCCCTAATACAACATATTATTACAAAGTGGGGGCAGAAACTATTAGTGATTATGGTATAGTCAATTATTTCTCTAACACCTATTCTTTCAAGACAGCGCCTGCTGGCAATGAAAGTTTTGAGATTATGCTAACTGCAGATATGCAAGGTTATACTCAAATAGAATATGATAATATAATGAGAATATTCAACAATGTCGATGAAGTATTTCCTAACGGAATTGACTTAATCATCGATATGGGCGACAGCGTAGATAATAGCGACAATATGAAGCAATACGGATATCTCTTAGATACAGACCAAGAATTTTGGGGCAATGTAACTATTGCTAGCGCATCGGGTAACCATGAAGACCATTATTTTGAAGTTGATGAAGACTATGTGCCTTCTTCATCCGCAGTAATCACATCCGAATATAATAGTGGTGCTTTCCATTACGGCTATCCTAATGAGCATGCAGATGAAACAGGAATATATTATTCATATGATTATTCAAATGTACATTTCACAGTACTAAATACTAATGATGTATCTAGCGGCGGGATATCCAATGAGCAAGTTGAATGGCTAGAAAATGACTTAGCAAATACTACATGTGCTTACAAAGTTGTATATATGCATAAGAGCATATATTCTAACGGCAGTCATTCATTTGATAGCGATGTTATTGCTATAAGGGCGCAATTAACACCAATTTTTGCTGAATATGGAGTTTCTCTAGTTTTAGGTGGCCATGACCATACTTATAATGAATCTTACTATATTGATGGCAATGGCAATGAAATTAAAGGTTCTCAGAACGGAAAGAATATTATTGGAGAAAAAGGCACTCTATATGTAACTCTTGGTACTATTGGTAGTAAGTTCTATGGTTGGAGAGATAACGAACTTCTACCTACTGCCTATGGCGAAGAACTTCATGACCCTACTCTCGCTAACCCCGTATTTGGCAAATTGAGCTATGATGGCGAGAATTTATACTATCAAGCATATGAATATGATTTAGCTACTGATACTATAAGTGAGATTAGTGTTGAGAAGAATTTTGTTGGATATATTATTGCAATAGTTGCAGCCGCAGTAATAATGATAGGATTAGGAATAGTAATTGTAATCAAAAAAAAGAAAATTATGGCTTAAATAATATTAAATAATTATCTTATAATTAGAAAGGAACTGTCTAACATAATTAGACAGTTCCTTTAATTTTATATTAAAAGAGCTTATAGTATTATACTAAAGGTTATTCCGCAATATCCATAAAAATATTATAGACAAATTCTCTTGTCATCTCTAAAGGAGTAAGGAAAATTATTCCATTCTTCATCCCATCATCAACGAGGTTATCAATATCAGAAATAGGCACATTAACCTCGGCTAAAGTAAGAGGCATCCCTGTTGCAATTAATTTGCTCTTAAGGTCAGCATAGAACATATCTGAATTATCGTAACCTAGATAGTGTACCAACTGTTGCATCTTAATATTGTCAGTATTATTGATGGCTTTAAGAATAGGAAGCAAGGTAAGTACGCAAGCTCTTCCGTGTGAAATCTTATAATGACTGGTAAATCTGAAACTCAATCCGTGCAAAGCAGTAGTTCTTGTTTGAGCAAAAGCAACTCCTGCCATTAAGCTAGCTAAGGCCAAATTCTCACGCGCATTAATATCCGAACCATTATTATATGCTGTATTAATATTCTCTAATATCAGCTTAATGGCATCTTTCGCTATTGCATCAGAAATTGGGTTGCTTTCTTTATTCCAATATGCTTCGATACTATGAGTAAACGCATCCCAACCTGTTTCTGCTGTAATTCTAGGTGGTACGGTCAAAGTCATAGAGGGGATAATAAGTGCATATTTGGGCAACATATAAGATGAAACTATGGGGCGTTTTATGCCTAGTGATTTTTCTGATATTACTGCGACATTAGTTACTTCCGAACCTGTTCCGCTTGTTGTAGGGATACAATAAAGTGGAAGCCCCGCTGTTACAATTTTCTTACCATAAAGATAATCAAGAGCTTTCCCGCCGTTTAACATAATTAAGGATACACATTTTGCTACATCCATAATACTTCCACCACCAACAGCTATAATTAATTCCACTTGATTATCTCTTGCCACTTTAAGCGCATTGTCAATGTTATCACATGTTGGATTGGGCTCAATATCAGTAATAAGCACAATCTTATTCCCTGTTAAATGATTCAAAACATTATCATAACATCCATTTTTATATAACTCTGGAAATGTTAATATAAGTATTTTCTTATTCTTAATCTCATCCAAGACATTGATTGCTTTTTCTCCAAATTTAATATTAACTGGAGCAACAAAATTAAAATTTTTCATAATCTTCACCTCACTTTATTTTATCTCCGCTATAATTTGTATCATATAGCTCTTTTGTCAAACAGCCTTTACCTTTCATATAGTTATTAAACTGTTTGAATAAATCTATTGCAATTTCTTTGGCTCTTTCTAGCTGCTCGGCAAATGTATAATTATCATAAATCTCCATAGAATTACGATATCTTGGATACTCAATTCTCATATGATTATCCCAATTTTCCGCTTCTACATATTTCCTTGGTCTCATAAAATTTGTTATCATATTTGTACCACCAGCAATAATTTCAATCAACCTGAAAAAATGGTGTTTTATATTAGACCTTGAATTTATGCAGTACATAAAGAGTCTGCGTTTATTAAATATTCTCTTTGCTATCTTAATATTAAGATCTGAATTAAATATAGGAGCAATTAAATTCACATAGAATTCAGCAATTTCATTTTCCGTATCATTGTCGCATTTAAGTTCTTTATGCCCTTTATGCGAATTACTGTTCTTTCCTTTAAATTTTTCTAGAACAATATAATCCAACGCACTCTCAAATGCAATATGAATATGCTTATGAACACTCTTAGGATAATACTTCTTCAAATCTTCTTCTCTAGAATAAATATAAGGATGTGAAACTTTATCTAACGCATAATGAGCTAATTGTCCATATAAAAAAGGTATAATCTTAGGGTGTATTTTGGCATAATCAGCACTTTTTTCAAATATTGATTGGACTTCATTGGTGGTATGCATTTTTTCACCTAATGTTGATATACTTTTATTCTTGTTGTATCTTATATAAAACAAAAGATCGGGACCTTGTGCGCCAACATTATATAATGGACTATGGATAATTTGCGCTTGAATTTCTTCAGAAACCTTAGGTATAATAGTTTCAGCGAAATACCTATGCGTAATATATGATGGCATAAATTTCTTGTCTCCTTATACGATGAATATATTTATTATACCATAAATATAATAGAACAATACAATCAAATAAATACCTAATAAACTGTTTTGGATTTATTAATTATTTGTTATAAAAAAAGAAATAAGC
>CAZKXV010000003.1:0-25276 GCA_964556835.1 uncultured Clostridia bacterium | reverse complement strand
ACAAATTTCTATTTATAATTTAGAAAGAATAGTATTTATTCTTCGATTTAATACTTATAACCTCCTTATGATATATTCTATCACAGGAAATCTTTTATTTATAGTGTCCGTTTTTATAGGTTCACTTCAAACAAATGTATATAAATTCAATTATACAGGAGAAAGGTCTATGTCCTAAATCAATACGACAGGAGACAATGTGTGGCATGCCCATATTACATTACATCTTTAAGCCGAAACTGAATGGCTCACACTTGCCTATATCATCAACTGGCATTTTATCCAATCTTTCTATAATTTTCTTGAATGTCTCTATTTGTTCCATCATAAGTTCATAATTAACCTTGTCTATATCGCCATTAGGTGAATTGGTGCATAAGTAATCTGGGCCGGGGACAAGTGCAATGGTAGGTATACCTGCCTTGAACATTGGCTGACCCTCGCCAAAATGCACTAAGTTTTTTGGCTTAAGTGTAAGTGTCTTACAATGTTTTCTGCCCTCTAAGCATTCCAAATATAATATGTTCAATTGTTTATTCGAGATATAGACTAGTTCGGGGTCAATATCATCATATTTTATAAATTCTTTTCCATCTTCCGAATCATGCCATTCACTACATCCCAAGTGTTCAATACTTATACCCGCAACTGCTTTCGCATTATCATCTTTTCCGTTCCATAATTCTCTATGTGCTTTCAAGAATTTTGTAGTTGCTTGGTTCATAGCGTTACCAAATTGAGGTATTTGAAAATGCCCTGTAACAAATGAGAATACTAGTGTTCTATCCATTTGCTTATCCTTAAAATGATTGGCTAATGACAATACGCCTATTCCACCATTTTCTTCGAAAGCATTTGTACCATCAGTATGCGTATTTATAAATATGGTTTCCTTATCCTTCTTTCCTTTTCGCACTGCGTATATTGTATCCGTTGGACAATTTTTTAGAACATCGGCTTCTAGTACGAGTGTGGCCGTACCTCCTTTCTTGCAGACTTCATATATTATTTCTGCTTGTTCTTCATCTACCCACACAGCAGGCAAATCTTGATATGGTTTAATAAAAGGCAAGTATTGATTAGCGGCATTATCTGCTGAGCATCCTTTCATTACGCAAATCATTGCCTTTGCACCAGCAAGTTTCGCCCTTGCAAGCATAGGAGCGAATACGAAAGAAGCAACTACCGGATTTGCCATTTTCTGAGGCGGTTCATAATCGGAAGGATATACACTTCTTTTCTTGAATATAAGCCCCGCTTCTGCTTCAAATACAGGCATGGCATATATAGCAATTTTATTAAGTGATAATGCATATAATCCAATCCCTACCCCGCAGTTTATCATTTTCGCTGTAATTCCTTCGGGGTCAGTCTTTCCACTATAAGGATAATAGAACACTTTAGGTATTTCAATTATTTCATCGCCTAGTGTTAAGGTCAATTTCCATCTTTTCGGTTCCCATCTCTTCTTCATTATATTAGTATCTCTATGTACTTCATAACCCATTTTTTCTAATTCTTGAACAATTGACTCAATAAAGTCGATATGTGCCTGACTTCCCGTAAGTCTTGCACCCAAACCTACCATATTCCTATGTAATGTTTCTACTTTTCCCCTTGAATACATAATCATACCTCCAATTATCCGAATTAATATTATCATACCACTAAGTGAATACAAAAGCAATCTTGCAGGCAAAATTCAAATCTGATATTTGACAATTTCTTATACAAATTGACAAATGTTTTTAATCTACTTCATAACTAAAATGTTAATCTTTATATATGATTGATTATAATAGAGATAGTAGTGACATTATAACTACAAGGCATGGCAAAAAGTATTCTACGGGCTGTTTGAAAATACTTATTGGAAATGGTATAACAAAAAAAATTACAGACTTAGTAGAAGACTTATTACCTATAGGCAGAATAGCAATTTTTTCTGAAAGTAAATGTAAATACGCTGACGAAATCTCAAGTATTCTTAGAAAAATTTGTTACAAAATAGAGCATTATCGTATTGATGAAAAAGACGAAAATGATATCTTAATTCTTGATAAATTAGATATTCCCGAAGATGTTCGTGTAATAATTGGTGTGGGGAATATACAGATATCAAGACTAGCTAAGATTTCAAGCTTTCGCAAGAAAATACCTAATATTCATATCCTTACCTCGCCCAATGATACAAGATACCTACTTAATAGTTTTATAGATACTACAGATATTATTACCTATCATAATACAACAACTCCAACTTATCTTATTGCTGATTGTGCTTTAGAATATTCTAGGGAGCAAGCAGTACAAGGAATGGGCAATTTGTACGCAACAGCAATTGGAATATTTGACTACATATACTCACATATTGCGAACAATCTTCCCTACGACAAAGATATAACTACTGCTATATTAAATGATATAACAGATTTTTTTAGTACAAAATATGAACATGATTATGCAAGTAGCAGATTAAAATTATACTTAGCAATATGTGATATATCCGCAAAACTAACTTGTATCAAAGACCTATGGCGGATAGATAGCAGCTTTATAGCGAGCTGTCTACTTGAAAAATATGGCGTGCCAAAGCACTTAACCCCTCTTATCTCTGCCCATACTATTAAGAGCATATATACATTGTATCTAGATACCTTGCCTCCTAACTTTGCCTCGCCCTCAGATAAGTCTATATACATAGATAGGCTTGCAGATTTATTCGAAATAGACAAAACAGAATTATTGCATTCTGTCGAAGTTACGGCAAGTTATGAATTAATGAAACAGAGGTTTATTACTAATTCTAATATCGGAGAGATTTCTTCTAAGTTAATGGAAGTCTTCCCGAATGCTAAAGAAAGAGTAAGTGATATTAAATCAATCTTGCCCGATATGGGGTATAGCATATGCGATATAATTAGTTATAAAGAGTTATTGAATATTATTACCCTTTCAACTACACTTAATAAAAATACGCTTCTAGAGTTTATTGACTTTTCGGGATTTTTGTGTCATTATGTTTATGCAAATTAGGAGACATACAAATGAAAAATCTAAGCGATGTAAAACTATTCTTAATGGATATGGATGGTACAATATACCATGGTGATAAACCTATTAATGGTGCTTTTCAGAAAATTGAGGAACTAAGAACTAATGGTTACAAAGTAAAATTTCTTACCAATAATTCATCCAAATCTCCTCAAGCTTATGTTAAGAAACTAAATGATTTAGGTCTTAATGCAACTGAAGCGGATATCCTAACTAGCGGACAAGTTACCATAAATTATTTACTAAGAGAGCACCCCTCAAAGAAAGTATTTCTAGTAGGTACAGATTCATTATATGACCAATTCAAAGCAATGGGCATTCCTCTAAGCTATGATAATGCCGATATTGTTGTATTAGGCTTTGATAAGGAACTAACTTACGACAAGATGTATAGAGCTTGTAGGTATCTATATAATGGTACATTCTATATCTCTACTCATCCCGATATGGTATGCCCTGCACCGCTTGGCGATATGCCCGATGTAGGTGCGCTTATTAAGTTACTCGAAAGCGTAACTGGTAGAGCACCTGATATTATTTGCGGAAAACCACATTCGCAAACAGCCATTACTGTAGGAGAATTATATAACTTCAAGCCACACCAGATTGCTATGGTAGGAGACAGACTATATACAGATATAGCGTTTGGAATAAATAACGATTTGTTCAGTATTCTTGTGCTTTCAGGAGAAACAACCGCCGAAATGCTAGCAGAAAGCGACCTAAAACCAGATTTAATTCTAGATACTTTTTCCGAACTTAATCTATAGTATTATTATATCGCCAAAAGCATCCCTTTTACTTGCATTTTATCCCTAATTAATGTAAAATTCTTTTAGTATACTAAAAATTACCTAAAAAAATTAAGATATCAAACAAAAAACTATCTATAGGAGATTTCAGATGATTAATACACTTATCAATGCAAGCGGTAGAGTTTCAGCTTATATAATTCTAGCATTATATGTTCTAGCAATGGTGGGGATTGCATATTATAGCCGTTCTAAGAAAGGCAGTGGCACAGATGATTTTCTGTTAGCAGGCAGAAAAATGGGCGGATGGATGAGTGCTTTCGCATATGGCACAACCTATTTTTCAGCAGTAATATTCATAGGATATGCAGGCAAGCTTGGTTGGGCATTCGGTATGGCAACATTATGGATTGGGTTAGGAAATGCTTTAATCGGCTCTTTCCTTGCTTGGAAACTTCTTGCTCTCAGAACTAGAACCATGACTCATAGCCTTAATGCGAAAACAATGCCAGAATTTTTCGAAGCTCGCTATGGCGACAAGAAAATTAAAATGGTATCTTGTATTATAATATTTATCTTCCTTATCCCTTATTCTGCATCTGTTTATCAAGGCTTAGGCTATCTATTCGAACTAATCTTTGGAATTGATTTTATATGGGTTATTCTAATAATGGCAGTGCTAACTTCTTTGTACCTTGTTGCAGGAGGTTATTTAGCTACTGCAATTACTGACTTTGTACAAGGTATTATAATGATTATAGGCGTTCTCGCTATGGTTTTTATTATCCTAGACAAAGTAGACTGGGGCAATGGTATTAGTCAAGCAGTTGAACTTAGTGGCGGTCTGATTGCGAATACTTCAATGGACAAAGGCTTTATTAACTCACCATTTGTTATAGTTACAGCACTTATGATATTAACTTCTCTAGGAATGTGGGGATTACCTCAATCAGTCCATAAGTTTTATGCTGTCAAAGATAAATCGGCAGCAAAAAAAGCAACTATTATTTCTACCGCATTTGCGGCAATCATCGGTTTAGGTGCTTATTTCTTCGGAACTTTCGGCAAACTAGTTCTTGGAACACTCCCTGAAGGAGGTGTTGATTATATTATCCCTAACCTACTCATGCAAGTAGTTCCATCCGTTCTTCTTGGCATAATTGCGGTATTAGTGTTGTCAGCTAGTATGTCTTCTTTAGCATCTATGACTCTATCTAGTTCTTCTGCAATTTCAGTAGATATGTATAAGGGTTATATCAATCCTAATGCAGATGACAAAAAAGTTACTTCATTAACACGTATACTTTGTCTAGTCTTCGTTGCATTATCAGCAATTTTTGCTATTAATCAAGTAGACATAATAATAACACTTATGAGTCTAAGTTGGGGTACACTAGCAGGTTGCTTTATTGGACCATATGTATGGGGCTTATTCAGCAAGAAAATTACTAGAGCTGCAGCATGGACATCAATTATAGGCGGTCTTGTATGGACTTTCACATGGATATTAATTCTTGGTGCTATTTATCCTAAAGCAGGCTTTGATGGTTTTACAGCTGTATTGAAAGGCGGGCTTGGGTATACTCCTCAAATAGGTGCAAGTGCAATGATATTATCACTTATTATAACTCCAATAGTTAGCAAGTTTACTACACCACCAAGTTCAGAAATTACCGATTTAGCTTTTCAAAATATAGAATGTAAATAAATAAAATACAATATTGATTATTTAATTTGAACTCGCATAATCTGCGAGTTCTTTTTATATGTTCTAAAATATGAGTCAGCTTATATTTATAAATAATTTAATCTAGTAGTATAGAACAATAATTATTAGTTCATAATTACCCTACATTAGAACTAAAAGGGGAACGAATATGAGAAAACTAATTATACTAATCATTATTGTTGCTTTAATAGTTGCAACTAATTCTAATAAGAAGCTATACACAATCCTTTCTAAGACAGAATACGTAGAAATATATACAAATAGCCTAGAATTACAGAATCAAAATAATAGCAACCCTTGCGGTTATGGTTATTGTATGATTGTAGATGGCAGAATAGCTGAAGATACCATTAAATCATTAGAGGATGTGTCCGCAATACAATTTAACTATCAAGGAGAATATCTAGACCTACTAAATGCGCTTAATGCAGAGGTTATATACATAAATGAATTACAAGGAATAACATTCATTGTTGCATACACCTCTTTTATTACTCCTTTCATCTTAGTAGATGGCGATAGAGTGAACATTCATATAGCAATAAAGGATAGTGGCGAAAAAATAATAGGCATTCCAGTAATTTATGGTGATATTTAATGTATATTTCATTAAAATAGCGGAAACAATTAATTTATAACGGAGGTAATAGTATGGAAAAAAAATACAAAAACAATAGACTAGCAAGTTTTATGAAGAAGAATATTTATTATATTCTAATGGTAGCTTGTATTCTAGCAATAGGAACAATGATAACTATAGCAGCATTAAATGGTGCTAATTCACCAGAAGAAGTGATTAATCAGGCCGAAAACCAAGGGGAAAACTTAGGTGAAAATAACGGTGAGAGTAATGGCGAAAATAACGGCGAAAATAACGGCGAAAACAACGAAGAGCAACCTACGGCAATAGTGTTTGCGATGCCAGTAGCTAATTATGAAGTAGGAATGGACTATTCAATGGATGTGCTTATGTATCATCAAACTCTAAATCAATGGTCAGTTCATAGAGGCATTGACCTACTAGCTGAAGAGGGAGAGAAAGTATTTGCAGCATATGCAGGAACAGTCTCTAGCATTACCACAGACGCACTCAATGGCACGATGGTAATTATAGACCACGCAGATGGTATGCAGACTATATATTGTTCACTTGCCGAAAATGTTTCAGTAACCCAAAATCAAATTGTTGCACAAGGTACAGAAATAGGTTCAATCTCTAACAGTTTACTTGCTGAACAGTCAGAAGGTCCTCATCTTCACTTTGAAGTTATGATTAATGGAGAAAATGTTTCGCCTAGTGAATATCTTCCATTAGATAACAAATAGTAGTAAAATAATGTAAGGTGTCAAAAACACTTCATATTTTAATCCCCCCCTACGAATCGCTTGCTCCTAAGCAAGCGATTCTTCTTGTGCCTGAGATTATTATTATAATCGAAAATTCTTTATACTATATTTAGTATACGTTAATAAGTCAAATACAATATGTAGTTTCAAATATCTTTTATATGCTAAAATAGCCTAAAATGTGCATAATCTCATAGCTCATTCTCATAACCTATTATAAATAGGAGGGGGCTAAATGAAGGAATACATAGTTTGTAGGATATATGATATCGCTGATAGTATAATTAATGATGGCTTGACCGTTAGACAAGCTGGCATAAAACATAATGTAAGCAAAAGTACAGTACATTCCGATATGACCGTAAGATTACCTATGCTTGATAAATCGCTTTATGATGAGGTAAAAAAAGTATTAAACTTTAATTTTTCTATGCGACATCTAAGAGGCGGGGAAAGCACGAGGAAAAAATATATAAGCGAATAGCCACAAAATACATCTATGATAAATGAATATCACCACCATAAAATATATGGTGGTGATTTCTATACTATTTTATTTTCTTTGGCAACTCCCATAAACTTGCACGGTCAGCATTTGTGATAGCACCAAACATCCGACTCTTCGCATTGGGGATACTCTTATCAAGACTTTTTATCAATTCCTTCATATCCTCACGCTTTGTATTCTTGTCAGCAGAGCATGGGTTGAATATAATGGGCATATCTCTTGATGCCTCTATTATCATATTCTCTCCTACATATATAAATGGGCGAATAAGAGTAATATCCATTCTATCAAGATAACTAACTGGCTTAAATGTAGATAATCTGCTCTCATATAATAAACTAAGCATAAATGTTTCAATTACGTCATCTAAGTGGTGACCTAGTGCTACTTTATTACAGCCTAATGAAACAGCAAGTTCATTAAGCGCACCTCTCCTCATCTTAGAACACAATGAACAAGGGTTGCTTTCTTTTCTAATTTCAAACAAAATATTGGCTATATCTGTTTTCTGAAAATGAAGCTCAACACCAATATCAGCTACGTATTCAGTAAAGACTTGTACTTCATTTTTATCGGTTTCTACAAAATTCATATCTACATTAATAGCTAGTAAGTCAAATTTTATCTCGGAATATTTCTGAAATTCACTCAAAGCAACAAGTAATACTAGGCTATCCTTACCACCCGAAACACCAACAGCGATTTTATCACCGTCCTTAATCATATCATAAGCATAGATTGCTTTACGCATTGCACTCATTAGTTTTTTCATATTATTACTATACAAGAAAAGAAAAGATTTGACAACTATTTAACAATCACTTATTAATTGACTGATTTTGCATAATAATATATAATAAAGCTTATGACTGAAGTAATAGTAGAATTCGCAAGAAGTTTCATAGAAAATGATTATATAACAATCATTTTTATTTCACTTCTTCCAATAATTGAATTAAGGGGAGCTATACCGATTGCTTTCGGTATGGAGATGTCTGCCCTAAATTCATTATTATTCGCATATATTGGCTCATCATTCGTTATCCCTTTTCTTTTATTATTACTTAGACCTATTTTGAATGCTTGCAAAAAAATTAAATTTTTTGCATCTCTTGCACAAGCCTTAGAAGATATGTTTGCTAAGAAAGCCACAAAGGTTATTGCTAAGCAAGAGGCAAAAGGTCATAAAATAAATGGTGAAATATCCACAAAATACAAACTTTTCGGTGTATTAGGATTCGTTGCTATTCCGCTTCCTTTAACAGGCGTATGGACAGGTTCAGCTATTGCTGTATTTCTAGACATTAAGTTCTTGCCTTCGCTTATTGTAATTTTATTAGGCAATCTATGTGCAGGAATAATTATGACACTGCTTTGTCTTTTCTTCCTAAATTCAATAGATGTTATCCTAACTGTCTTCTTAAGTATTGTGGTTATCATACTTGTTTCCTATGTAATCTCACTTTTTATCAAATCTAGAAAGATATCCAAAGCTTAGTAATTAGAAACAATAAGCAACTTAGTCCCTTTTTTTGTTGCAAATATAAGCAAGTTATATTATAATTATTTTGTTGCTGGAGCGTGGTGTAGTGGTAGCACGTAGGCCTCTGACTCCTACGGTGTAGGTTCAATTCCTATCGCTCCTGCCAGTAAATTAAGAAATCCGTTTGTCATAAGATAAACGGATTTTTTTCATAATAAAGTATACTATAATATAAATGAGCTTATTCTTCACTCATACGCATATACCACTTGGCATTATTACTAACAATATCATTCTCTGACTTGGTAAGTTCATTAACCAATTCGCAACTATTGTACTTATTCATATTAATAGCCACACTTAACCCAATAGATAGAAGTTTGTTCGGTCTTAAGTAATTGTATCCGATAAACTCTATGAGTTCTGTACAGGCACTCTTACCTTTACTTGTCATTGCAATAAAATTATCTATATCTAACATCTCTGCTAGTTTCGGAGGCATCTCCACTTCGCCTATTTCAGCATTAAGAGGGCATACTTTCTGACATATATCACAGCCTATTATTCTATTACCCATTCTTTGCACATCTAAATATTTCAAATCCCATTTTGCACCATCTTCTTGTAGTTGCCTTATGCAAGAGGCTTGTTCAAAAGCATTTCCTCTTATTACTGAATTAGGGCAAGCCTCTTGGCACTTATTACAATTTAAGCATTCAAGGGCGCTTGAGCTAAGTTTCTGGAATGAGCCATCTAATAGTATTAGACCTAGAACAATACGAGTTCCGTAACGAGAGTGAGCGGTTAGACCTGAAAGAATGGGCGAAGTCAATCCGGATTTTACAGCAATATTCTTGTAAATATGTCGTTTTTCAACCTTAGCTACAAAACCATTACCATTAAGTTCGGCTACAATTTCTTTCGTGAGAAAATATGAAATATTTGAAACTCTATAATAAGCATCAATATAACCTATTGTTGCGTTTTCTTTATAGGGTTTATATGGTAAACAAAAGACTATGTGGCTTTGTCCCTCAATATAAGGAACTATCGCATAGTCTTTTGTGTATTTTTCTATTATTGCTATTAACTTAGCCTGCATTGACTATCTCAACAATATAATTCATAAGAATATCCATTTCTACATCAGTGCCAATAGTAATTCTTAAGTATTCGCTAATTCTAGGACTATCCCAATACCTTACTAATACATTTTTTCTAGCAAGTTCTTTATATAACTTTTTCGCAGATATATTGCTTGGTCGAACGAATAAAAAATTTGCTCGGCTTTCTATAACCTTATAGCCCATATCTCTAAATTCTTTGTATATTCTTGTTCTAGTAGCAATTATCTTGCCATTAATCATATCATAATACTCAATATCCTTCAACGCTTCAATGGCAATTTTTTCTGTAATAGTATCTAGTGGATAAGCATTGAAACAATCTCTCGCACATTGTAACCCTAATATTAATTCAGCATTTCCAATAGCATAGCCACAACGAATACCCGCCAATGAATAAGACTTCGACATAGTATTGACAACAAGTATATTATCATATTTTTTCGTTAGAGGCACTACGCTATCAGCACCTAATCCCCCATAAGCTTCATCCACAATAACCAGTTTATTAGAATTAGCATTTGCAAAGATTTCAATTTCATCAGATGTGAGAGTTGAACCTGTTGGAGCATTTGGATTAGCTAGTATAATAACTTTTGCATCTACATCGTTATATTCAGATAAATCCACACTAAAATCATCTTTATTCGGAATAATAATCTTAGGTGTTTGGAAAAAATTAGCATAAACATCGTAAAAAAGATAAGTGATTTCAGGGTATGCAATTTTCTCTGTCTTATCATCAAGAAATGTCATAAAACACATTGCAAGTATCTCATCACTGCCATTACCTACATATACCATTTCCTTATCAACACTATAGTGCTTGGCAAGTGTCTCTCTCAAGGCATTAGAATCCGTTGTAGGGTATCTTCTCAGATTCTCTACTTCGATACTTCCTAGTACTTTCCTAACCTTAGGAGACGGAGGATATGCTCCTTCATTGGTATTTAGCTTAAGCGAATTCGCTAATTGCTTGCCCGCAACATATGGTTTCATTTGTGCTATTCTTTCTGAAATAAATCCCATTCTTGTATACTCCACCTATTATAATCAATAAAAGGCACAACATAATATGCCGTGCCTTATAATCTTAATCTGTTATTGTGTTATTATTAGTTTACACTAACTCTAATACTACAGTTTTCGCATTATCACCACGGCGTGTACCAGTTCTGATAATTCTTGTATAACCTCCACCTTGAGTCTGCGAAGCGTTCTTTTCAGAATACTTTGGAGCATATTCGTTGAATATTTTCTCGATTAGTGGATGATTAATATCTTTTGTACGTGCTCTGAAATCAGCCTTAGACTCTTTCTCTTTCTTTACTTCTTGTAAATCCATAAGTCTTGACATCATTCTGCGTCTTGCTGCTAACTTATCCGCACCATCATTAGTAAATTCTACTTCTTCACGTTTTCCGCTAGCATTTTTGATATTTTTGACAACCTTAACATCATCTTCCCATGAATTAATCGCCATAGTAAGAATTTTTTCAGCAAATCTTCTGACTTCTTTTGCTCTATCAAGAGTTGTAGTTATATGACCATACCATAATAACTCAGAGGCTTGATTCTTTATTATAGCCATTCTCTGGTCAGTTGGTCTTCCTAATTTACGTTCCATTTCTTATTGCCTCCTTAATCTTTAGCCTTAAACTCTAAACCTAAATCATAAAGTTTCTTAGTTACTTCTTCTAGTGATTTAGCGCCGAGGTTACGGACTTTAAGCATTTCATCTTGAGTCTTAAGTGTTAAATCAAGCACAGTATTGATACCTGCCCTCTTTAGACAGTTGTATGAACGGACTGAAAAGTCGAGTTCCTCAACAGATATTTCTAATATTTTGCTTTGTTCATCTTCTTCTTGGCTAACTAGAATATCTAGACTACCCATTGAATCAACAAGCCCAACAAATTGTTTGCAGTGGTCTTCAAGTATCTTGGCTGACAAACTTACAACTTCTTTAGCTGATGTAGTACCATTAGTTACAACTTCTAGCTCTAGCTTGTCATAATTAATGTTCTGTCCAACTCGAGTGTCTGAAACTTTGTAATTAACACTTTTAACTGGAGTGAAGATACTGTCAATACTGATAAAACCAATGGGCATTTCTTCATCTTTGTTCTCTACAGATGATACATATCCTCTGCCTACGCCAACAGTCATTTCCATTTCCATATTAGCACCCTTATCAAGAGTACAGATATAATGGTCTTTGTTAAGTACTTCTATATCAGCACCAGTTATAATATCGGCACCAGTAACAACGCCTGCAGTTTGCTTACTAATCTTAATAGTTTGCTTAAAACAAGAATTATTAGTATGTGCTTTAAGAGCTAGTCCTTTGATGTTCAAGATGATATCCGCAACATCCTCTCTTACGCCATCCATAGAAGTGAACTCATGCATAACACCATCTATACGAATGCCTACAACAGCAGCCCCTGGTAGTGCAGAAAGAAGTATTCTTCTAAGTGCGTTACCGATGGTAATGCCGAACCCACGTTCAAGTGGCTCAACAGTTAGCTTTACAAAACTACCATTTCCAGATTCTTCAGTTAAAATATTAGGTTTGATAATCTCTATCATTTATATTTCCTCCAATCTATATTGGCATATTACTTAGAGTATAACTCTACTATCATATGCTCAGCAATAACTGCATCCACATCTTCTCTCTCTGGAAGTTCAAGAACTTTACCAGTAAGAGTAGGTATGTCCATTTCAAGCCATTTAGGAGTAGGTTTCTTAGGTCTGTCCTTAAACTCTACAAATGGTACGTTCTCTTTCTTACTTTCTTTGACAGTGATAATATCACCAGCACTAACTAAGTATGATGCGATATCAACTTTCTTACCATTAATCTTGAACATACCGTGTGAAACCATTTGTCTAGCTTGTGCACGAGATACGCCAAAACCTAAACGGTAGATAACATTATCCAGTCTTCTCTCGATAAGAATAAGCATATTCTCACCTGTGATACCACGCATTTTATCAGCTTTCTCATAGTAAGATTTAAACTGTTTCTCGTAGATACCATAAATTCTCTTAGCTTTCTGCTTCTCACGAAGTTGAGTACCATAACTTGATACTTTCTTTCTACGAGCACCATGTTGACCAGGAGCCATAGGTCTACTTAGCATAGGGCACTTATCAGAAAAACACTTTTCGCCTTTTCTGAATAATTTTGCGCCTTCTCTTCTACATAATTTACAATCAGGTCCTATATATTTTGACATAATCTTCCTCCTATAACCTTCTGCGTTTTGGAGGGCGACAACCATTATGAGCAACAGGGGAAACATCCCTAATCATTGTAACAGCAATGCCACAAGTTTCTAATGCTCTAATAGCAGACTCTCTGCCTTGACCAGGTCCTTTGATGTACACATCAACCGACCTAATACCGTGTTCTTTAGCTCTAACAGCAGCGTCTTCAGCTGCTTGTTGTGCTGCAAAAGGAGTGCTTTTTCTTGAACCTCTAAGTTGCAATTTACCAGCACTAGACCAAGAAATTACATTGCCCTTTACATCAGTAAAAGTAACAATAGTATTATTGAATGATGCGTGCACATGCATAGCACCCTTATCAATATTCTTGAAATCCTTTCTTCTTTTAATTTGACTTCTTCTTACTGCCATATCATTTTACCTCTTCTTACGACCTTTCCGAGTTCTAGCATTGTTTTTACTAGATTGCCCTCTAACAGGCAAACCTCTTCTGTGTCTGATTCCTCTGTAACTACCGATTTCCATATGACGTTTGATATTCATAGCGATATCACGTTTCAAATCACCTTCAATTTGTAGGTTATTTTTCTCAATGTAGTCACGAATAGTCGCAATCTCAGTCTCTGATAAATCCTTAACACGAATGTCAGGGCTGATACCAGTAGACTTAAGAATTTCTTGTGAAGTAGCGAGACCTATACCAAATATATAAGTCAGCCCTATTTCGACCCTTTTTTCACGTGGCAAATCCACACCAGCTATACGAGCCATTAACTTACCTCCATTTGTCCTAAATTACTAATTTCTCTTAATTCTATATTTTGCTGTCCAACATAACGCCTGCTAATATGTATACATTAATTCAATATAAGTGAGTATACATATCGCCGCTAGCTTACGCAAATTGGCACATATTACTTACAAGTACTAACCTTGTCTCTGCTTATGATTCGGGTTCTTTGGGCAAATAATCATGACCCTACCCTTTCTCTTGATGACTTTACATTTGTCACACATAGGTTTTACAGATGGTCTAACCTTCATCTTACATTCCTCCTATTTCTTTGAGCGCCATACAATTCTACCTTTCGTAAGGTCATATGGACTCATCTCTATTTTCACTCTGTCGCCTTCAACAATTTTAATATAATGCATTCTAAGCTTTCCTGACAAATAAGCTGTTATAACATGTTTATTTGTTAATTCTACTTTGAAAGTTGCACTTGGCAACACTTCTACAATTTTTCCCTCTGCTTCTATTACATCGTCTTTCGACATGAGCTACCTCCTGTTATAATTCAACTGCATTAAATTCTTTCAATGCACTTCTTATTTCCTGATTATATACTACGCTATTTTCAGCGAGTTTTTTTGATATTTTATCAATAACCACACCATTATGTTTCAAGTGTTTGTATCTTTTCTTCTTGGGCGTTTCAAGTAATCTTTTTTCGCCATCGGATATCAATACAAATTGGTCATCAATTACTTTCACTACCATATAGTATCTGCCACTGTCCCGACCACGCACACTGTAGACGACACTTCCTAGTACCAACGTATTCATAAGCTACTCCTACTTTTTCAGTTCAAAGCCGTTATTTGCCGCTCTTTTTTTCACCATAACAAGATTCATTATCTTGAGATACATTATCTAGCCATTATTTGACCGTGATAATTTCCACTCCATCGCTTAAGAGTATTATGGTATTCTCATAATGAGCTGATGGTAATCTATCTTTTGTTAAGACAGTCCACCCGTCATCAGCAATATCCACTAAGTGAGTACCTAGATTAACCATAGGTTCTATTGCAATGGTCATACCCGCTTTCAATCTAATACCCCTACCTCTAACACCGTAATTCGGTACTGAAGGGTCTTCATGCAAATCTTGACCTATTCCATGTCCTACCAAAGCTCTTACAACACTCATTCCATTTTCTTCAACGTGATTTTGCACGCCTGCTCCAATGTCACCTAATCTTGAGCCAGCTTTAAGTCCTTTGATGCCCTCGAAAAAACTTTCTTTCGTTACATCCATAAGACGTTTCTTTTCCTCTGACACAGCACCAATCGCATACGTTCTTGCACAGTCAGAATGAAATCCTTTGTGCAAAACACCACAATCTATGCCTATTATATTGCCCTCTATCAGTTTCCTTGAACTGGGAAATCCATGTACTACTTCCTCATCAATAGAGGTGCATAGTGTTGCAGGGAAACCATTATATCCTAGAAAAGATGGGATAGCTCCGCACTTTAATATGAATTCATGGGCTAATTTGTCAAGTTTCTTAGTGGTAATACCTATTTGGACATTATCCTCTAATAGTTTGAATACGTCTGAAAGTATATTTGCACTCTCTCGCATACTCTGTAATTGCTCTGAATTTTTTATTATTATCATTATTTTTTCAAAGCTCTTTGTACTCTTGGAAGTACATCTTCTACTTCGCCTGTGCCATCAATATTCGTAACCATACCTTTCTTAGTATAATATCCTATCAATGGAGCAGTTTCCTTGTTATAGATTGCTAGTCTATTTTGTACTGTTTCAGGTCTATCATCATCTCTAAGATACATTTCCATCCCGCACTTAGGACATTTTGTGCTACCATTAAGCCATTTTACATGTGAAGTGTTTCCACAAGCACAAGCACGTCTACCTTCTAATCTTTTTATGATAATTTCATCATCAACTTCTAAGTTAATTACATAATCTATTGTGGCAATTTTTTCTAATGCTTCTGCTTGAGGGATAGTACGTGGAAAACCATCTAATACATATCCTTTATTACAATCATCTTGCTGCAATCTATCGGCAACTATCTCTATAACAAGACTATCGGGAACTAGAGCGCCAGTATCCATAAATGACTTAGCTTTCATCCCTAATTCTGTCTTATTTCTCATGTTAGCTCTAAATATATCACCAGTCGAGATATGGGGGATACCATGCTCTGCACATATTTTATTTGCACAAGTACCTTTACCAGCACCGGGTGCACCTAGAAAAATTATATTCATTTTCAACCCCTCTTTACTTTAGGAAACCCTTATAATGTCTCATCATTAACT
The DNA here is from genome assembly GCA_964556835.1 of uncultured Clostridia bacterium. Taxonomy (GTDB): domain Bacteria; phylum Bacillota; class Clostridia; order Christensenellales; family CAZKXV01; genus CAZKXV01. The sequence continues at coordinate 8,963 of CAZKXV010000003.1, read as the reverse complement.
GTGATTCCAGTTGTTTATTGAACTCTAATGCAACACTAACGACGATTAGTAAGCCTGTCGCAGAAAAAGCATTATTCATACCGATATTTTCGCCAATAACACTAAATCCGATACCGGGTACTAATGCAACTATAGCTAGGAAGAACGCACCGAATAAAGTAATTCTGTTGTTAATCTTACCAAGGTACAAACTTGTTGGTTTGCCTGGTCTAATTCCGGGGATAAATCCGCCGTATTGTTGAATATTTCTAGCCATATCATCAGGATTGAATTGAATCTGTGCATAGAAGAATGAGAAGAATAGTATGAATAATGACATCAAAGTGATATATAACCATTGACCTGCACCTAAGTTACGAGCATACCATTGATAGAAACCACTTTCAGGCCAAAAACTTGAAATCATTTGTGGGAACATCAAGAATGCAGAAGCAAAGATGATAGGCATAACGCCACTTGCATTAATTCTTATTGGTATATATGTGCTTTGACCACCATACATCTTATTACCCTTAACTTGTTTTGCGTACTGAATACTAATTCGACGCTCAGATAAATCAATATATACTATAAATGTGAATAGTATTAAAACAATGCCAATAAAGCCTAGTACATACCACAAATTATTGATATCATTTCCTATATTCTTAATCGCTGTAAGCAAGCTATTTCCAAGTGTGGATACGATACCCACAAAGATAATAAGCGATGTACCATTACCTATTCCGTATTCAGTGATTCTCTCACCCAACCACATTACAAGTGTGCTACCTGCAACAAGTATCACAACAACGAATGCTATTGTTAGGATATCTGAACCGAATGTTTCAAGAACAGCACCTGCGTTTCTCCAGCTAATCATAATACCTATAGCTTGAATAGCACCAAGACCAACAGCGAACAATCTAGTTATCTGTGTAAGCCTTTTCTTGCCTTCTTCTCCCTCTTTAGATAATCTTTCCAAAGAAGGTATAATAATAGTAAGCAATTGCATTATGATAAATGCGTTAATAAATGGTAAAATTCCTAATGCGAACAAAGTTCCGTTACTCATAGCTCCACCTGAAATGGTGCTTAGTGTCTGAAGAAAATCGTTAGTAGCAACGTAATCTTTAATTAGACTGGCATCAAGACCGGGAACAGGGATATAACAACCCAAACGAAAGACTAAGAGTACTAAAAGTGTAAGTAATATCTTAGTTCTAACTTGTTTATCAGCAAATGCATTAAGGAAAGTTTTCAACATAAATCTATACCTCTAAATCAATTCAGCCTTGCCGCCCGCTTTTGTTATAGCTTCTTCGGCTGACTTGGTAAATTTTTTCGCTTTTACAGTGATTTTCTTAGTAAGAGTACCATTGCCTAGTACTTTCAAACCATATGGTTCAACCTTACCAACAACGCCACTTGCATGCAAAGAATCAATATCACAAACAGTACCATTATCAAATTTCTCCAAATCACATATATTAATGATTGAATAAACTTTCTTGAAATAGTTGTTGAATCCACGCTTAGGTAATCTTCTAGTCAAAGGCATTTGACCACCTTCGAAACCAGGACGAACGCCACCACCGCTTCTGCTGTTTTGACCGTTATGACCTCTACAACTAGTTTTGCCGTGACCGGAAGCCATACCTCTACCGACTCTCTTTGTTTTTGAATTTGCTCCTGGAGCAGGAGCTAAATTATGCAATTTCATAATATACCTCTACTTCTCTAGTTCTTCAACTTTAACAAGATGAGAAACTTTTCTAATCATTCCACGGATAACAGCGTTATCTTCGTGAATATTGGATGAGTTCATTTTTCTTAGCCCCAATGCTTCAACATTAGCTTTCTGCTTTTGGTTGCTACCAATAGTGCTTTTAGTCAATGTAATTTTTATCTTCGCCATTTTCTTGCACTCCTTAGTTAGTTATTTCTTCGACAGTCTTATTTCTAAGTCTTGCCACTTGTTCAATAGTCCTAAGCATTTTCAAACCTTCAATAGTAGCTTTAGAACAGTTAATAGAATTAGAAGTTCCAATTGATTTGGTTCTAATATTAGCGATTCCACATGCTTCCATAATAGCTCTTACAGGTCCACCAGCGATAACGCCAGTACCTTCAACAGCTGGGAGAAGAAGAACTTTGCCTCTACCAAATCTGCCTATAGCTTCATGAGGTATTGTATTTTCCACGATAGGAACTGTAATCAAATTGCGTTTCGCTGCAGCAATTGCTTTCTCAATAGCAACTGGTACTTCGGCAGCCTTGCCCATTCCTAAGCCAACTCTACCTTTGCCGTCACCAACAACTACTAGAGCGGAAAATCTCATATTTCTACCACCTTTAACAACTTTTGTTACACGGTTGATATTAATAGTGTTGCTTGTAAATTCATCTTTGGGCTTATTGCCTTTGAATCTATCATCACGCCTTGCCATAAATTAATCCTCCTTAGAACTTGAGTCCGGCTTCTCTTGCGCCTTCAGCTAATTTCTGAACTCTGCCGATATATAGGTAACCGCCTCTGTCAAAAACGACAGCTTCAATACCTTTGGCAATAGCTCTTTTACCAGCTTCTTGACCAATATAATAAGCAGCAGCTTCTCTTGTCATATTTTCAACTGCTTTTGCAACATCTTTCTCTACAGTAGAAACCGCACACAAAGTATTACCAGCAACATCATCAATTATTTGAGCATATATATGCTTAGTGCTTCTATACACATTAAGTCTAGGCCTGTTGACAGTACCAGTGATAGTATTTCTTATTCTGGAATGTCTTTTCAATCTAGTAGTATTTTTATCTTGTTTCTTAATCATATATAATACCTCTTACTTAACCTTACCGACTTTCTTATTGATGACTTCGTCTTTGTAACGAACACCATATACATGATACGGATCAGGCTTTCTAATTTTCTTAATATTAGCAGCACATTGTCCAACCGCAGCTTTGTCAATACCCTTAACGAGAATTTCAGTTGCGCTAGGCAATTCGAAAGTAATACCATCAGGTTGAACAACTTCAACTGGATGAGAATAACCCACATTAAGCACAATTTTGTTACCTTGTTGATTAACTTTGTAACCAACACCGTTAATAATAAGTGCTTTGATAAAGCCTGTAGAAACACCTGTAACATTATTAGCTATAAGTGATCTATATAGACCATGCATTGCTTTGAATTTCTTAACTTCGCTTGTGCGATCAACAATAATCTGATTATTCTCAATCTTTACAACGATTTTAGGATTTACTACTGTCGAAAGAGTACCAAGAGGACCTTTGACAGTAACTTTATTCTCTGCAGATATATCTACTGTAACACCAGCAGGGATATCTATAGGGAGTTTACCAATTCTAGACATAATTTCCTCCTACCAAACGTAAGCTATGACTTCACCACCAACGAGTGATGTTCTAGCTGCTCTGTCTGTCATGATACCTTTATTAGTGGAAATAATTGCAATACCCATACCGTTAAGTACTTTAGGTAATTTATCGCAAGTTGCGTAAACCCTTAGACCTGGTTTACTAATTCTCTTAATACCAGTAATAACTTTCTCATTATTTGCGCCATATTTAAGAACAACGTTATAATAACTTTGTGGAGACTCTTCCACTATTTCGTAGCTCTTAACATATCCTTCTTGTACCAATATATCAAGAATTAATTGCTTAACCTTGCTAGCAGGAACGATAACCTCGCTCTTCTTAGCAGTAAGCCCATTTCTAATTCTTGTAAGCATATCTGCAATAGGATCAGTTGTTGTAACCATAATATATATCCTCCTTACCAGCTTGCCTTTCTAACACCAGGAATTTGACCTTTGTAAGCCAATTCTCTGAAGCAAATTCTGCAAATACCGTATTTTCTTAGAACAGCATGAGGTCTACCACAAATTTGACATCTAGTATACGCACGAGTACTGAACTTAGGTTTGCGTTGTTGTTTAATAATAAGCGATTTTTTTGCCATTATAATGCCTCCTTAGCGTGCAAAAGGCATTCCGAGTTGAGTCAACAACTCCTTCGCCTCTTCATCAGTTCTAGCAGAAGTAACGATACAAATATCCATACCTCTGACTTTCTCAATTTTATCATATGTTATCTCTGTAAAAAGCAATTGCTCTTTTACGCCGATAGCAAAATTACCTCTGCCATCGAAAGACTTATTAGAAACGCCTCTAAAGTCTCTCACTCTAGGTAATACAACTGAGATGAATTTATCTAAGAAGTCTAACATTCTAGTTGATCTTAGGGTAACTTTAGTACCAATCTTCATCCCTTTTCTTACTTTGAAGTTCGAAACGGACTTCCTAGCAAGAGTGGTGACAGGTTTTTGCCCTGCTATGAGTTTCAACTCCTCTTGAGCGATTTGGAAACTCTTATTATTATCTTTGCATTCACCAAGACCGATATTAATAACTATCTTTTCAAGTCTAGGAACTTGGTTAATGTTTTTGTAGCCAAATTTCTTCATCATAGCAGGAACTGCCTTTTCAAGATAAATCTTCTTTAGGCGATATCTTTCCATATCTATTGGCTTAGCTACATATTTGACTCTATTTTCAGCTTTTTCCACAGCCACCGCAGGAGCTTTCTCAACTTTTTCAGTTGTTTTAACTGGAGCTTCTTTAGCTACAGTTTCTTTCTTAGCTGGTGCTTTCTTAGCTACTTCAGCTTTCGCTGTAGCCTCTTTCTTAGCTGGTGCTTTTTTAGTTGGAGCTTTGATAGTTGCTTCAGTTTTCACTGTAGCCTCTTTCTTAGCTGGTGCTTTTTTAGCTGGAGCTTTGATAGTTGCTTCAGCTTTCGCTGTAGCCTCTTTCTTAGCTGGTGCCTTCTTAGCTACTTCAGCTTTCGCTGTAGCCTCTTTCTTGACTGGTGCTTTTTTTACTGTTTCAGCCTTAGTTGCTGTAGCTTTCTTAGCTGGCTTAGCAGTAGCTACGGGTTCGGTTGCAGTTTCTTTAGCAACCTGAGCTTTCTTTGTATCTGCCACTGTACTTTACCTCCGTAATTAATTAGTCTCAGCTTCAGCTTTTGGTGCCTTCGCCTTTTTCTTTGCCTTTCTTGCTGTAGCTTTCTTAGTAGATATATCAAGATTTGCTCCGCAATTTTTGCAGACACGAACTTTCTTTATCTTACCATCAACTTCCATCTCTTTCTTGGCAACTCTAGTAGGCGTATTGCATTCGCCACATATTATCATTAGGTTTGAACTGTTAATAGTACCAGTTTGTTCTATTCTGCCACCTTTCTGTTGAGCACTTTTAGGTTTTACATGCTTAGTAATAATACTAACACCTTCCACCATTACTCTACCAGAATCTTTGTTAACAGCTACTATCTCGCCAATTTTACCTTTATCTGCACCCGAAATGACTTTAACTGTATCACCTTTTTTCACATGTAATTTACTCATTGTCATCTCCTTATTATAGAACTTCTGGGGCTAAAGATATAATTTTCATATAGTCTTTTGCTCTAAGTTCTCTTGCTACAGGCCCAAATATTCTTGTACCTCTTGGTTGTTTCGCTGCATCTATTATAACTGCGGCATTATCATCAAATCTGATATGTGTACCATCAGCTCTTTTAGTGTTATATACAGTTCTAACAATAACGGCTTTAATTACATCGCCTTTCTTAACAACTCCACCAGGAGTAGCTGTCTTAACAGATGCAACAATAACATCACCGATTGAGCCATATCTTCTGTAAGAACCACCAAGGACTCTGATACAGCAAATTTCTTTTGCTCCAGTATTATCCGCTACTTTCAAACGCGTTTCAGGTTGTATCATTCAAAAATCCTCCTATTATTTAGCTCTAGTAACGATTTCAACTACACGCCAGTGCTTATCTTTACTCAAAGGTCTAGTTTCAGCAATAGCAACAGTGTCGCCTATGTTACATTGATTAGTTTCATCATGAGCTTTTAGCTTACTAGTAGTTGTAATTGTCTTACCATATAAATGATGTTTCGTGTCATTTTTGACAGCGACAACAACAGTTTTGTCCATTTTGTCACTAACAACTAAACCAACTCTATTTTTCCTTAAATTTCTTTTAATATTATCTGCCATAATTAGCCTCCATTACTTAACGCTTTTCTTAGTCTTTTTTGACTCAGTAGGCTCAGATGAAATATCTAAATCTCTTTGATGTAAGATAGTCATTACTCTAGCAATGTTTCTCTTACAGTATCTTAGCTTATTACCATCTTCCAATTGACCAGTCGCATTCTTAAAACGGAGATTGAATAACTCTTTCTTTAGTTCAGCTAATTTAATTCTTAGCTCATCACTATTTATTTCAAAATAATTAGATTTCATAGCTTAATCTCCTATTATACGGTTTCAGCGTCACTAGACTTATCACGTACAACGATACGAGTCTTAAGTGGTAGCTTGTGAGAAGCAAGTCTTAATGCTTCTTTTGCAACTTCTTCACTAACGCCGGACATTTCGAATAGTACTCTATCAGGTTTCACAACTGCTACCCAATATTCAACACTACCTTTACCACTACCCATACGGGTTTCAGCAGGCTTTTTAGTGACAGGCTTATGAGGGAATATATTAATCCACACTTTTCCGCCTCTTTTAGTATAACGAGTCATCGCTACACGAGCTGCTTCTATCTGATTACTTGTAACCCAGCAAGGCTCTAAAGCCACTAGTGCGTAATCTCCATATGTGATTTTGTTACCAGAATGAGCACGACCTTTCATATTACCTCTATGAACACGTCTTCTCTTCACACGTTTAGGCATCAACATAATTATCCTTTGCCTCCTTCAATCTTATTAAGAGCAGGTTGTCCTAAGATTTCGCCCTTAAATATCCAAATTTTCACACCAATTTTGCCGAAAGTAGTATTTGCTTCAGCAAAGCCATAATCGATATCAGCCCTAAGAGTCTGCAAAGGTATTGAACCTTCGTGATAGCTTTCTGATCTAGCAATTTCTATACCGCCAAGACGACCGCTAGCCATAGTTTTGATACCTAACGCACCACCTTTCATTGCTCTAGCCATAGCCATTTTTAATGTACGACGGAAGTTAGCTCTTTTTTCTAATTGTGCAGCAATATTCTCTGCAACTAACTGTGCATCTACGTCAGGACGTTTGATATCTCTTATATTAATATTAATATTCTTTGCTGCAGATATTTTCGCTATATCTTTCTTAATATCTTCAACACCTTTACCATCTTTACCTATCATAACACCAGGTCTAGCAGTAGCTATATCTACAGTTACGCTTTCAGCTTTTCTGCTGATACCTATAGATGATATAGCAGACATATAATGCTTAGTTTTGATAAATTTTCTAATCTTGTTGTCTTCAACCAAGTAAGTACTAAAGTCTTTCTTGTTTGCGTACCATTGTGATTCCCAAGGCTTTACAATGCCGATTCTCAAACCTATTGGATTAACCTTCTGTCCCATTCTATGCCTCCTTAGTGTCGTCGTTCATTGAGTCTAAGATAACTCTAATGTGACTAGTTCTCTTCATAATGCTAAATCCTCTACCTTGCGCTCTTGGTCTAAATCTCTTAAGAGTTGGACCCTCATCAGCAAACGCTTCGGCAACGAATAACTCGTTCTTGCTCATATCTAAATTGTTTTCAGCATTAGCAGCCGCACTATTCATAACCTTAAGAATAATTTCTGACGCTCTTTTAGGTGTATTCTTCAGAATTGCAACAGCCTCAACATAAGATCTATTTCTAATTGTATTGAGTACTATTCTAACCTTGGAAGGTGAAATTCTAATATACTTTGCAATAGCTTGAGGACGTCTATCTTTATTAGCTCTACGAGCCTCAGCTTTTTCAGTAATTCTAGTAGCCATAATATCTCCTTATCTTCCGCCCGAGGACTTATTGCCCGCATGACCTCTAAAAGTCCTTGTAGGTGCAAACTCACCTAACTTCAATCCTACCATATCCTCTGTACAGTATACAGGAACATGTTTCTTTCCATCATGAACAGCGATAGTATGTCCGACCATGTCAGGGAAAATAGTGGAAGCTCTTGACCAAGTCTTCACAACTTTCTTTTCGCCACTTTCATTCATAGCAACTATTCTACTCATTAACCTAGCTTCAACAAAAGGTCCTTTTTTTATACTTCTACTCATTTATGTCCTCCTAGTTAATACGCTTAATGATTAACTTATCACTCTGATTTTTCTTCTTACGAGTCTTGTAACCCAATGTAGGTACGCCCCAAGGAGTAACAGGTGAAGGTCTTCCGATAGGTGACTTGCCCTCACCACCACCGTGTGGGTGATCACAAGGGTTCATAACTGAACCACGAACGGTAGGTCTAACGCCCATATGACGTTTTCTACCTGCTTTACCTATTTTGATTAGAGAATGGTCAACATTACCAACCTGACCGATTGTAGCTTTACAACCAACAGGTACTTTACGCATTTCGCCACTAGGCATTTTCAAAGTAGCGTATTTGCCTTCTCTAGCAACTAATTGAGCACTCATACCAGCTGAACGTGCTATTTGTCCACCTCTGCCAGGATACATCTCAATATTGTGAATAGTAGTGCCTACAGGCATATTTGCAAGAGGCAAAGCATTGCCACTCTTAATATCTGCTTCAGGACCACTTTCGATAACGTCACCTTGAGTTAGACCGAGTGGAGCTAAGATATATCTTTTCTCGCCATCAGCGTAATGCAACAAAGCTATGTTAGCGGAACGATTTGGATCGTATTGGATAGAAGCGATTTTCGCAGGAATACCATCTTTGTTTCTCTTGAAATCAATAATTCTGTATTTCTGTCTATTACCACCACCAATGTGTCTTACAGTAATTCTACCTTGGTTATTTCTACCACCACTCTTCTTAACAGTTGAAAGAAGACTTCTTTCAGGTGTAGCATTATCAGTTAATTCTGTAAAGCCAGAAACACTCATAAAACGTCTGCCGGGAGTAGTTGGTTTGT
>CAZKXV010000002.1:5416-26872 GCA_964556835.1 uncultured Clostridia bacterium | reverse complement strand
AAACACCCTTTCGGGTGTTATTTGGCGGAGAGAGAGGGATTCGAACCCCCGGACGCTTGCACGTCAACGGTTTTCAAGACCGCCGCTTTCGACCTCTCAGCCATCTCTCCATCGCTGAAATAGTATATCAAATCACTTTGCTTTAGTCAATCATTTTTGTTGGTCAATTTTCCTAATTATTTGGATTGCATAAGTTACATCGTTTATGCAGTATTGCTTAATGCTAATTACTAAATTGCATTTAGAATATTACAAAGTCTCCTTTGGTTATGAATATAAAAGAGATTAGTGCAAGTAAGCCCTCGATAATTATTTGGTGCAATACCACTATTTCAAGTGTATGTCTACCGAAGAAATTAATAGGGCGATACCACCTTTTTACATCTAGCTGTGGTACTAATGAGCGTCTTGTATTGTATAATACTGGCCCTATTGCAGCTCCTAGTAAGAACATTCCTAGATTAGGGATAAGAGGGAAGAAGTCGCCAGGGCTGAATGTGCCTATATCTTCAGCAAGCTCATAAGCAAGAAATGCCCAGTTATTATTTGTAGCAGTGTAATTAGCTGTTAGCTCGCCCATATGATTGCTGAGAATTAGTATTACTAGGCTTAACATAAAACAAATTGTTGCGGTTGCGTATTTGTTTTTCTTGGTGCAGGTGAAAATAAACCACCATATTAAGATACAAGAGGCAAGCATATGCAATACCCCGTATCTAATGGACATTCCTTCAAATAAATCATTATACTTTTCAAACATAATTGTAAAATAAGTTATAACTAGAGCAACAGCAAAAAGTTGTATTCCCCGTTTAAGATTTGAGCGGGAAAAGGAACAGGAAACGCCACAAAGCATAAAAAGAGTCCATAGTACTATAGGTTGTACAGTAAGTCTCAAAGGTGAGACCCAATAATTATTTGTCATTGTGACAAAGTTTGTGATTGATTCGCTCCCAACAGCAGTCCAAGCATCATTAAAAATAAAAAAGACACCGAACATTGAATGGTCAAAAACCATAAGCAGAATACATATACCTCTAAGAAAGTCCAGTTCCCAAATGCGATTTAGAACCTTTTGTTTCTTAGGATTCAAATTAGTAATATTCTTATCAATATTTATTATCTGTTCATTCATAATTTACCTTTTCTACATTAGCATTCTAGCATATTATATGTCTTTATGTAAAGCTCATAAATATTACATATGTTTTGTCTATTAATATATAGTCAAGGTGCAACACTTTATTAGTTATATTTTGGCTTAGTTTCTAAGTATTCTAGGGAATTGTCTTGAACTCTGTAAATATCGTATTTGTTATGATATTCATAGATAACTAGATCGGGATTGTTCTCGCTTCTATATATATCGGGCGATTCGTTATGAGTTCTTGTTCCAGCTGTTCTGCTGAAGAATTCTTCTCTACTTTCAAGCCGAAAATATCCTGAATCGGTACGATATGGTGAATAGTTATCTCTTCTGTTCTCTAGATTGTATTGCTCTGAATAATCACGCTCAATGTTAGGTGGCTCTTGTTGATAATAATTTTGATTATTATAATGAGGCGTAGGAATGTCTTCTTTCTCATCACGCCCGAAGATTGATTTAATGGGGTTTACGAGCAAACTCTTGATAGTTATTATAACCGAACAGAATAGCGATAAAACTAAACCGAATAGATAGAGTCCTGTGTCTGCTGTATAAGGGAGGATTGCGAAGTCTGCAAAAAGGATAAGCGCTTCCCCGTATAGCAGGTAGAAAAATGGTACATATAGACCAAAGAATATCATAATATTGGCCGTTAATTTAATAACGGTGCTGATTACATATATTATTAGGCGGAAAATACTGCCAACGAATATACCTTTGATAAACTTAATCATATGTACCTCAAAGTTTATTTTATCATATTGCTATGTATTTGTAAATAAGGGAAGGCATTATCATTATTGACATAATCTTAATGCTACATAATCATTGATTTTTGGGATGTTAATAATATTACTTAAGCTATTCTTTTACGTCGAAAATATCGTTACAAACAGAATTTGCAAATGATGCCTCATGACTTATTAGTATTATTGCGCCTTGATATTTGTTTAGTGCATCGGCAAGGCTGTCTTTTGCCTTGATATCCAAGTGATTAGTTGGCTCATCAAGTATAAGAATATTTGAAGGGGTATTCATAAGTGTAACTAGCTTAACTCTTACTTGCTCACCACCACTTAAGTTACTTAAAGTTTTCCTTGCCAAGTCGCCTTTTATCCCAGCTTTTGCGAGTTCTGACCGTTGCATTTTCACATTGAATTCAGGGAAACGTTCGTTGATATAAGCTAGAGGATTGATAGTAGTATTCTGAAACTCTAAATCCTGTTCAAGATAAGCAATTTCTGAAGCTATATGAAAGTTAAACCTGCCGCCTAAAGCCTTAACTTTGTGCAAAAGTGTTTTCACAAGCGTACTCTTGCCTATACCGTTTGTTCCTCTTATCCATAATTTTGTTTGGCTGTCCATATGTAGATTTATTGGCGGAAGAAGCGGTCTGTCATAACCTATTATTAAATCTTTTACATTTAATAGTTCTTTGGTATGAAGTAGCAAGTAGGGGAAACTGAAATTTGCTTCATATGCGACTGAAGGTTTCTGCAACACTTCTATACGATTAAGCATTTTCTTACGGCTATTTGCCATTCCAGCCGTTGCGGCTCTAGCTTTATTCTTCTCTATATAAGTCTGCATTTTCTGTATCTCTTGTTGCTGTCTTTCATAACTGTCGGCGTATTGCTTGGCATTCTGTTCTCTTAGTAATGTGAATTGGTCATAGTTGCCTGTGTATTTCTTTATATCCCCATTTTCGATGTTAACTATTGATTGACATATCTTATTAAGAAAATTAGTATCATGAGAAATTACCATAAAGGTCTTCTTGAAAGCTATTAGGTAATTAGTTAGCCAGTCAATATGTTCAATATCTAGAAAATTGGTTGGTTCATCAAGGAGCATAATATCTAATTCTTGTAAGAGTAGCTTCGCCAGTACAAGTTTCGCTCTTTGTCCGCCACTCAGAGTGCCTATGATAGTATCGTATCCATAATTATGAATGCCTAATCCTCCTGCCACTTTCTTTATGCGGTTATCTAAGTCATAGAATTCTTCATGCAATAATCTATCTTGTAAATTAGCACTTTTTTTCACTAATTGATCTAGTTGCTCCATATCTTCTAAGGTAGCCATTTCTTCATACATAGTCTCGAGCCTTTCATTCAGCTCAAATAAACTATTAAAGGTCTCCCTAAGGTATTCCATAATGGTTTGCTCTCTATTGATATCTGCGTGTTGGTCAAGGTATCCCCAACTAACGCCACTCCGCCAGTTAATCTCTCCTGAATCTTGAGAGTGCTTGTCCGCTATTATGCTTATAAATGTACTTTTGCCAGCGCCGTTTAGACCTACTATTCCAATATGTTCTCCATTATTAATTACGAGATTTGCGTTGTTGAATAGCATTCTATTGTCAAACATATGTGATAGACCTTTTATCTCAAGAATACTCATAGTTGTTAACTCCTTTAATAGCCATTTTAGCATAGTTATAGGGACTTTTCAAAATGAATGATTATGTTTAGTTAATTGTAAGGGGCGTATTACTTATATATATAAGATAATTAAAGAGGGCAGCACCAAAGAATCGTTAATTGGGACAGGTTATAACAGTATATCAAGCTCAAATGTAACATATAATCAAGTATGATTAGTGGAATTGAAAGCCTTAGGGGCAAGGTGGAAATAAGAGAACAAGTTAATGGTGCTTATCTTAGTACATTTAGTACTGGAGGAGTAGTTGACTACCTTGTACTTCCTAGTAATAGTGAACAAATGCAATTGGTTATAGCAGAACTAAGAGATAATTATATAATGCTTGGCAAAGGCAGTAATACCCTAATATCTGATTATGGGGTAAGGGTTCCTATTATATCTACAGAAAAGATGGATAATATATCTATTGATGGGAATTATCTGTATTGCGAGGCAGGAGCTAGTATGAGCAGTGCGTATAATCTCGCTCTTCTAAATAAGCTTAGTGGTATAGAGCGTCTTTCTGGAATACCGTGTAGCATAGGCGGCGCCTGTTATATGAATGCGGGTGCATTCGGTATGGAATTTCTAGATATTGTGAACAAAATTGAGTTGATAGAGGCAGGGGATAAAAAAAATTATTCGGCTTCCGAATTAGATTATACATACCGTAATAGTGGCTTTTATAACAAAAATGTAGCAATTTGCAAGGTTGTGCTAGAGTTGACATTTTCCGATAGGAGTAGTATTATTAAACTACAAAGGGAATGCCTTGAAAAACGAAAAAAGGCACAACCCGTTGGAAAATCTTTAGGCAGTGTTTTCAAGGCAGCAGGCGGTATTCCTGCATGGCGATATATTGACCCTTTAGATATAGCAGGCACGCAAATTGGCGGGGCATATCTTTCGGACAAACATTGTAATTTCATACTTAATGCAGGTAGTGCGACTTCATCAGATTATATTGCATTAGCTAGATTGGTACAAGAGAGGGTGTATGATAGTTATGGTGTGTTATTGCAGGCTGAATATGATTATATAGGAGATAATAATGCAGATATACGGCGATTATCATACGCATACAACACTTAGTCATGGAAGTGGCACAATAATAGAAAATGTGAATAGAGCACAAGAACTTGGCTTAAAACAGATAGCAATAACTGACCATGGAATAGGACATATAATCTATGGTTTGAACGAGAGCAAAATTGCAAGAGCAAGACAAGAAATAGATGAAATTCAAGACAAGTATGATATAGATATTTTACTTGGATGTGAATGCAATTTAGTAGGACATTCGGGCAAAATTGATTTGCCTAAAGCAGGAATGCGAGATTTAGATATCTTACTTGCTGGTTATCATTATATTGCGAAAGTGGACAAGCTAAGAGATTTATTTGGATTATATCGTTATGCTTGGTTGCCATTTATGCAGAATAACCATTCTAAAGAGATTTGCACGGAAGCATATATAAATGCAGTGAAGATAAATCCTATTGATGTATTGACACATATTAATAAGTGTATTACAATTGATTGTAAGGCGGTAGCTGAAGTTTGTGCTGAATATGGCACTTATATTGAACTTAGTTCAAGACATTTTGTATTAAGTGATGATGATATAGCCGGTATGCTAGGAACAAAAGTTAAATTTATTATCAATTCAGATGCACATAAAGTTGATGATATTGCTAATGTAAATTTGGCGTTAGATATGGTAGAGAAATATAACATACCAGATGATAGAGTTGTGAATTTGGGAGTGAATAAACCTGAGTTTCGATCAAGAGGATAATAAAAAGTGGAATTTGATAATAATCTGAAAATAGAGATACTAGAGAATATTGGAGATACTAGCAGTTTTCTAGCAGGTATACTTTCCACCTCTTCGCAAATTGTTGAGGAGGGCGATGGTCGTATTATCCAGATTTTTCACAGCTCATATCAAGTTGTTCTTAAAATTGCAAGAGTTGTTAGGGATTTGTATTCTCGCTCAGATTGTGAGATTGGTTTTGCAGAACCTTGTGGTACTAAGCGTGCTAGAGAATACGTATATATACTAGACAAAAGGACTACGGAAACTGTGCTTAAAGATTATAATATCACGATACTAGAAGGACATTTGATTATGCCGAAAAGGTATTATAGTGGGCTGGATGAAGTAGAATGCAGAGCCCTTGTGCAAGGTGTTTTCGAGGGCTGTGGAAGAGTGTATATCCCGCAAAATGATGAGAACACTTCTGCAAGTTCATATCACTTAGAAATGATTTTTCGGACTAGAAGTCAATGCGAAACCATAGCACAGATTTTGTTAGATAATGGTAGACTGGTTAAGCAGACTGTAAGACGTAACAAATATATCTTGTATATCAAGAATAACTCAGAGATAAGTGATATTATAGCTTATATGGGTGCATCGGGTGCGGTAGTTGAACTTGCCGAACTGGTTGTAGAAAGAGATGTTAGAAACAATATTAATCGTTCAACTAATTGTGTTGTTGCAAATATTGACAAGTCTACTAAAGCTGGAATTGACCAAGTGCAAGCTATTAAAAAAATTGATAAAGGTATTGGAATAGCTACTTTAGATGAGAAACTAAGAAGTGTAGCAGAAGCAAGATTGATTATGCCCGAAGCTAGTATTGAGGCTATTTCGGAGTATTTAGGTGGAACTGTATCCAAGAGTGGTATATATCATAGAATTAAGAAAATTATGCTAATAGCAAATGAAATCAAATAGGGGGTAATATTATGTTCAAAGAAATTATTGCAACAAGAAATTTGACAACTGCCATTGCTCAACAAATTGTTGATATGGCATCATCTAATGATGTGAATGCTTTTATACTTTGCAGGAACAAAAGAGTTAATGCGAAAAGTATATTAGGTGTCATATCCTTAGGACTGAAGGCGGGTGAAACTGCTTTCCTTGAGGTTACTGGCGAAGATGCCGAGATAGTAATTGATAAGCTATTAGAACTACTTTAATGGAGATTAACAAATGAAAAGATTTGTGCATTTGCACGTACATACTGAATATAGTTTGCTAGATGGGGCAGCACGAATTGATAATCTTATTGACAAATGTTCTCGTAACAATATGCCAGCAATAGCTATTACCGACCACGGTAATATGTATGGTGTAATTGATTTCTATGATAAAATAGCCAAGCATAATTCTATAATAAAAGAATACAAAGAAAGAAGAGCTAAAGGTGAAATTGAATTGGATAGCAATCTTGAGAATGTTATTCCGCTTAAGCTTATTATAGGTTGCGAGTTCTATGTAGTAGATGATATTCAAGATCATAATATGAAAATGAGTTCTTTCAATCATTTGGTATTGCTTGCGAAAAATGAACAAGGCTATAAGAATCTATTGAAACTGAATTCTATCGCTTTTACTGAAGGATTTTATTATAAGCCTAGAGTAGATATTAAGTTATTAGAGCAATATGCTGATGGTTTGATATGCCTTAGTGCTTGTTTGGCTGGCGGAGTGGCAAGGGCTTTAGTAGCTGATGATTATGAAGCTGCACTATCTTATGCTAGAAAAATGCAAGGTATATATGACAAAGATGATTTCTATATAGAAATCCAAGACCACGGTATAATAGAACAGAAGAAAACTAATCCTTTACTTATTAAAATTGCTAAAGAGATAGGTGCGGATATCATTGCGACTAATGATGTGCATTATATTGACAAAGAAGATAGCGTAATGCATGATATTCTGCTTTGCGTGCAGACGGGAAGATTAGAAAGCGATACCAATAGAATGAGGTTTAGCGGTTCGGAATTCTATCTTAAGACAGGCGATGAGATGTCAGAGTTATTCGAGTACATTCCTGAAGCGATAGAAAACTCTATTAAGATTGCTGAGAAGTGTAACCATGAGATTAAATTTAATAATCCTCTTTATCCAAAGTTTAGTACGCCAGATGGAACGAGTACATATGATTTTCTATGTAATCTAATTGATAAGGGCATAGAGAAACGGTATAAGGGTGCAATCACTAAGGAAATTCGAGATAGAGCAGACTTCGAGTTAGGAGTTGTAGACAAAATGGGGTTTGTCGATTACTACCTTGTTGTATGGGATTTTATAAATTATTCTGCATCAAATGGAATACCTGTGGGACCTGGTCGTGGTAGTGGTGCAGGTAGTATAATTGCTTATGCCATAGGAATAACAGATGTCGACCCGATTAAGTATGGTTTGTTTTTTGAACGTTTCTTGAATCCGGATAGAATATCACCACCTGACTTCGATATTGACTTTTGTTATGAGGGTAGGGGCAAAGTCATTCAGTACGTAATTGATAAGTATGGTATAGAAAATGTAGTGCAAATTATCACTTTCGGTACTATGGCGACCAAAGGTGCTATCAAAGATGTGGCAAGAGCAAAAGATATTCCACTTCAAAGGGTAAATAATCTTACAAAACTAATTCCTACTATGAATAAAGGGTTAAAAGCCATACTTGGTTTGGAAGATAATAAGAAGAATATTATCCCTGAAGTCATAGAAATATACAATGCTGACCCAGAATTAAAGGCAGTTATTGATATGGCTGTCAAGCTCGAGGGAATGCCTCGTAATACTTCAACTCACGCAGCAGGTGTAGTAATTTGTTGTGATACCGTAAGCAATCATGTTCCATTGCAGAAGAACGGCAACGATGTAACTACCCAGTATAATATGAAACAAATTGAGGCATTAGGGCTTCTTAAAATGGATTTCTTGGGACTAAGAACGCTTACAGATATTGATTATGCTGTGAGGTATGTCAAGGAAACAACAGGAATAGACCTTAATTTTGATGAATTGGGATTAGAAGATGAAGCAGTATTTAAGACTATTTCTAGCGGAAATACTGGCGCTGTATTCCAACTTGAAAGCGAGGGTATGAAGAATTTTATGAGAAACCTCAATCCGCAATGTTTTGAAGATATTATAGCGGGTATTTCTCTTTTCAGACCGGGGCCAATGAGTTATATCGATACATTTATTGAGGGCAAGAAAAACCCTAAAGGGATTGTATACCCCGACCCTATGTTAGAGCAAGTTCTAGATGTTACTTACGGAGTTATAACCTATCAAGAACAAGTAATGAAAATTGCACAGATTATGGGCGGATTTTCACTAAGTTCGGCGGATATCTTGCGTAAGGCAATGGGTAAGAAGCAGAAAGACTTGATGGAAAAAATGAAAATCAAGTTTTTGCAGGGCGCTAAAGATAAAGGAGTGAATAAGGCTGTCGCCAAAAAGGTTTTTGGCGATATGGAGAAATTTGCTGAATACGCATTCAATAAATCTCATGCTACTGCCTATGCAGTAATATCTTATCGTACCGCATTTCTGAAATGTTATTATCCCGTTGAGCTATATGCAGCAGTAGTCAACAATCGTATTACTAAAGCAGATGAACGCAAAAAATACCTTGAACAAGCTATTGACTTAGGAATATCAATTTTGCCTCCATGTATCAATAGAAGTGGTTCAAAGTGTTCTTGTGAAGAGGGAAGTATTAGATATGGGCTTATGTCTATAAGGAATGTAGGTGAGCAAGCGAGTGAAGAAATTCGTGACGAAAGAATGGCTAATGGTGAATATAAGGACTTGTATGATTTTATAGATAGAATAAATCAATTACATATCAATAAAAGAACTATTGAAGCATTAATACTTACAGGTGCTCTTGATTGCTTAGGAGAAAATAGGGCGACTATGATAAGAACATATGAAAATATGATGAAAATAGTTGCAGACGAACATAAGAATGCTTCTTCTGGTCAATTATCACTTTTCGGTCTAATTGAAGATGATAATGTTTCATCTCCAGAGATTTTCCGAGTAGCTGAGTACCCCGAAAGAAAGAAATTGAGCTATGAAGAAGAGTTTTCGGGCTTGTATTTCAGCGGTCACCCTCTAGATGGATATAGAAATGGTTACGAAAATGAAAGTATTCTAACTACAAAGATTATTAAGAGCTATCTTCAAGATGATATTGACTTGATTGAGTCGCTTGCAGACTTAAATAATCAAGAGGTTGTAATGGCAGGTCTATTACGTAAGGTCGAAGTGAAGCTAGATAAGCAGAATAGGAGATATTGTACTTGTAGCTTGCAAGATTTATCGGATACAATAGATGTAGTTGCCTTTTCAGGTGTATTTGAGAGGTTCAAGGATTTTTTCGTGGAGCAAAATATTGTTCAATTGACAGGCAGATTTGTAGTGAAAGATGATGGATATTCGGTTATGTTGAAAACTATTAGCGAGTGGATACCTTCGAAATCTAATAACTCAATAAAACCACAAAAAACACTTAAGGCGGCAGCTAAAGAGGAAAGAGTTAAGTCGAATAAAGTTCTTTGGTTAAGGTTAGAAGATAAAGAGCAATCAGAAAGTGTTATTGATATTCTACAAAGTTATAAGGGAATCTGCCCTGTTAAATATGCTATAAAGGGTAGTGCTTATGAAGCAAAAATCTCAGTTAGCATAGTGAAAGCTTTAATTTTGGAGTTAAATGATATTTTGGGCAAAGAAAACGTATTTGTTAAAGAGATTTAAGATTGGATATTGCGTATAATTATTGGGGTATATAATATCTTGTTGTATTGACTGTATATAATGAATTTATATATTAATTTAGTAGAGTATTTGGTATATTTTTGATATAATATCTTCGATAACGTTACTTGTAAGGAGATGACTATGAAAAGAATTGGTTTATTAACTAGTGGTGGTGATGCATCAGGTATGAACGCTTGTATCAGAGCCGTTGTAAGGTATGCAGCTTATAATGATATAGAAGTTTATGGTATAGAAAGAGGGTTCGTGGGGCTAATAAATGACGATATGCGTATTCTTACGAAACGTTCTGTTTCAGACATTATTCACCGTGGCGGTACTATCTTGAAAACTGCTAGAAGTACAGAATTTCGTGAATATGATGGAATTAAGGCAGGAGCAAGTAATCTTTCTAATAGAAATATTGACGGACTTATTGTCATTGGTGGTGATGGAAGTTACCGTGGTGCAAAAGATATCTATGATAAATTTGGAGTAAAAGTCGTAGGTATTCCCGGAACTATAGATAATGATTTGAATTATACGGACTATACTTTGGGCTTTGATACTGCAGTAAATACTGTTATTTCAGCTATCAATAATCTTAGAGATACAATGAGTAGTCATAATAGAGTATCCATTGTACAAGTTATGGGTAGACATTGTGGTGATATTGCTCTTTATGCGGGCTTAGGCGGAGGGGCAGAAGTTGTGCTTGTTCCTGAAAAACCTGTGAAAATTGAAGAAATAGTAAAGAAGTTAGAGAGTGCTCAAGCTTCTGGAAAACAAAGTGGTATTATAGTTTGTGCCGAAGGTGCATGTGATATGAACAAATTGAAAGCTGATATAGAAGAGAAGACAGGACTTATTATGAGAACTACAGTTCTTGGACATATCCAACGTGGCGGTATGCCATCTATGATGGATAGAGTGCTTGCGGCTCAATTTGCACAACAGGCTGTAGAGTTATTAAAGAATAATATCGGTGGCAAAGTAGTTGGTATAAGAAATAATAAGATAATTTTTGATGATATAACTGCCGCTCTCGAGATGGGATGTAAATTCAATCATGAATTGCTTAGCTTAATCAAAGTATTAAGCTTATAGATAAATAAGAAAATTTAAGGAGATATAATATGTTAAAAGGTGCTTTAATGTTTGGTCAATCTGGTGGTCCAACATCAGTTATTAATTCCAGTGCTGCCGGAGTATTTACAGAGGCTTTGAAGAATAGTGATGTTATCACTAATGTATACGGAGCGGCTCACGGGATAGTCGGTATACTCAAAGAGGAATTCTATGATATGTCCAAAGAAGACCCTAAAGAGTTAGAACTATTGAAAAATACTCCTTCATCTAATCTGGGTTCAGTAAGATATAAGCTAGTTAGTTATGAAGAGAATTCAGCAGACTATGAAAGAATACTTGAAGTATTCAAGAAATACAATATCAGATATTTTTTCTATAATGGTGGAAATGATTCTATGGATACTTGTAATAAGGTAAGTAAATATCTTAAGAGTGTTAATTATGATTGTAAAGTTATTGGTGTTCCTAAGACAATAGATAATGACCTATATGGTACTGACCATTGTCCTGGCTATGGTAGTGCTGCCAAGTACATAGCAACTACATTGATGGAACTTTATCTTGATGCGAAAGTATATAATACTGGAATGGTCTGTATAGTTGAAGTTATGGGTAGAAACGCAGGCTGGTTGACAGCCGCAGCGGCTCTTGCCAGTTATAAAGGTATGGGTCCTGACCTAATCTATCTGCCAGAAGTTGCTTTTGATGTTGATGAATTTGTGAAATCGGTTCGGGATATTTGCGAGAAGAAAGATAATAAGTGTATTGTAGTTATTTCTGAGGGAATTAAGACTGCAGAAGGTAAGTATATCGGTGAATTTCAGAAGTCCTCAACTGACTTATTCGGACACGCTCAATTGGGCGGTGTTGGAAGTGTACTTGCAGGCATAATCAAAGAAAGACTTAATATTAAGGTTCGTCCTATAGAGTTTAGTATTATCCAAAGAAGTGCGGCACATTTGGCTTCTAGTGCAGATGTTGAAGAAGCCTTTAATGCTGGTGCTTATGCTGTGAAATTTGCTCTTAAAGGATATTCTGATAAAATAGTAGTATTTAGTAGAGAATATATAGATGGCAAGTATAATTGCAAGTATGAAATGATGGATGTTGAACTTGCTGCTAATACAGAAAAGACAGTTCCTCTTACTTGGATTAAACCAAATGGAACAGGATTAACCAATGATTTCATAGAATATGCACTACCATTGATACAAGGTGATTCCAAAGCACCACTTGAAGATGGATTACCAAGATTCGCTAAGTTGAAGAAAGTATATGGCAGAAAGTAATATATAAAAGGATTGTTAGATGTCTATTGATGAAAGAAATATTAAAGGGGTGTTCAAACGCTTCAATCACGAAGGTAAGTATGTTAGTTGTTCACCGCTTGGCAATGGGCATATTAATGATACATACCTAATTATCTCAAAGGATGGAGATATCTTAAAGAAATATGTACTTCAACGAATTAACAATTATGTTTTCAAAGAAGTAGATAAACTAATGCATAATGCATATGCTGTATCAAAGCATATTTATGATGGACTTGTAGCAAAAGGCATATCGCCAAAGAATAGATGTCTAAATTATCTAGATACTAAGCTAGGTAGCAAATATACTAGGCATAAGGGAAAGTATTATCGTGCATATGAATATATTGATGATGTAGTTAGTATACAGGTCGTGAAAGATAAGAAAAACTATTATCAAAGTGCCGTTGCTTTTGGACGTTTTCAGAAACAAATGAATGACTTTGAGGCGAGTGGACTATATGATACGATTCCTGATTTTCATAATACTAGAGTTCGCTACAATAATCTACTCAAAGCAATAGATGAAGATTTAGCAGGGCGAAAATCCAAAGTACAAGGTATTATTGATGAATACATAGCATACGAAAAATATGTTGATATAATCACTAATGGTATGGAAGATGGAAGTATCCCTATACGTGTAACACATAATGATACTAAGATTAATAATGTCCTATTAGATAAAGAAACCTATAAGGGTGTATGTGTAATAGACCTTGATACTGTTATGAGAGGCTCAATGTTATTCGATTTCGGTGATGCTATACGTTCGGGAGTTTCAAGCTCAGATGAAGATGAAGGCAATAGTAAATTGGTGATTTGCAGAGTAGATTTCTTCAAGGCATATGCTGAAGGTTATTTGTCTAAAGTGAAAGATATTGCAACAGAAGCAGAAGTAGCATTATTTGCTATTAGTGGCTTGATAATGACTATTGAATGCGGAATGCGATTTATAACGGATTATCTTGAGGGAGACAAATATTTCAAGGTAAATGATAGTGAGCATAATTTAAGGCGAGCAATTACCCATTTGGCACTAGCGAAGAGCATTGAAGATACCTTGCCTATTATGGAAAAATATATTCAGGAAATAGTTCAATCAAAATGAAAATTACACCGACTATTACTAAAGAAATAGATACCAATTCTAAGATAAATTTCGACGTGTTAGGTCAAGGCTATGAATTGAAAGAGTGCGTTAATGGTACTGTTCCAATTCAAAATACTATATTTAATGTTCTATATGACAAAATTTATCTTTACTTTCTTTTTGGAGTAAGAGATAATGAAATTTCGCCAAGCAGAACTACTTACAACTCTAAGCTATATAATGAAGAAGTTGTAGAAGTATTTGTAAGCGGTGAAAATCGAATGAGGTATGTTGAATTAGAAGTTAGCCCCAATAACACGCAGTTTTGCGGTTTAGTAAGAAATAGCGATAGCGGAAAACGCAAGCTGAAACTTATCGGTAAGAGCATATTTACTTCAGGAGTGCAAGCTACTGATTGGGGGTATAATACAATTATTAAGGTTAGAAAAAGAGCTATTGAAGGTGTATTGGGAATAAATAAGCTGAAGATATGTTATATTAATGCTTTTAGAATTGATCGACCTAGTAAAAGCGAGTGGGAACTATCCGCACTTAATCCAACAGGTGTAGCTAATTTCCATATTCCTAGTGCTTTTGTGGAGTTAGAAATAAAGGAGTAGAATAATGAATGTTTTAGTTACTGGTGGTATGGGATATATTGGTTCACATACGGTAGTGAAATTAATTGAACAAGGGAATAAGGTTACTATAGTAGATGATCTTAGTAATAGTTCCATTAATGTTCTAGATAAGATAGAAATAATTACTGATATTCGTCCCCAATTTGTACAAGTCAATTTGTTAGATTATGCTAGATTGGAACAGGTTTTCAAGGATAACAAGTTCGATTCCGTAATACATTTTGCAGGATTTAAGGCTGTAGGTGAGAGTGTAAAGATACCACTAGCTTATTATAATAACAATATTACAGGCACACTAGTGCTTGCAGAATTGATGTCAAAGTACAATGTGAAGAACCTGGTTTTCAGTTCTTCAGCTACAGTCTATGGCGACCCTCAATCTGTGCCTATACTTGAATCATTTCCTACATCTGCTACTAATCCATATGGTAGTACTAAGCTATTCATTGAGCAAATTCTTACTGATTTGTATAAATCAGATAATTCATTTAATATTGCTATACTTAGATATTTTAATCCAGTTGGAGCGCATAAGAGTGGCTTGATTGGTGAAAATCCGAACGGTATTCCTAATAATTTGATGCCTTATATTTCGCAAATTGCTATAGGCAAATTGGAATGCCTGAATGTGTTCGGTTCGGATTATCCAACTCATGACGGTACAGGTGTAAGGGATTATATACATGTTGAAGATCTGGCTTATGGTCACCTTCTAGCACTTAATAAACTGCAAGATAATATAGGGTTGGTTACCTATAACTTAGGTACAGGCAATGGATACAGTGTTTTTGATATGATAAAAGCCTTTGAAGAAGCTAATGGAATAACTATTCCATATAAATTGACTAATCGCAGAGCAGGGGATATAGCTGAATGTTATGCTGATACCTCTTTAGCATTTCGAGAATTAGGTTTCAAGGCTGAGCGTGGAATTATTGATATGTGTAGAGATAGTTGGAATTTTCAAATTAAACTAGGAAAATAAGATTTACAATTATTTATTAATATGCTATTGACTTGTCATAAAACATTTGGTAGAATTGTATAAAATAACAAAGGAGATTAGATATGGGTAAATTTATATTAAAAAAGACTTTGAAAGGTAATTTCATATTCAATTTAATTGCAAAAAATGGCGAAACTATAGGCACTTCAGAGGTTTATACAACTAAGGACTCTTGTAAAAAAGGTATAGCTAGTGTCGCTGCTAATGCTATTGAAGAAAAGGTAGTAGACTTAACTGTAAATGAGCCAATAGAGTTAACAAATCCAAAGTTTGAGATTTACAAAGATAAAGCTGAGGAATTTAGATTTAGACTCCGTGCGAAAAACGGGCAAAATATTCTAGCTTCAGAAGGTTATTCAACTAAAGCTAATTGCAAGAAGGGTATATTGAGTGTTTGTACTAACGCTGATGATCCAGAAATAATTGAAATAGAAGATTAATTTACATACTAATAAAGAATAATTGAATAAGACTGCTCAAGTATTGGGTGGTCTTATTGTGTTTTTTTTGAATATTTTTACTTGCTTAAACATATAATTAAAATATGAATAATGAAATTTTGGAGCCGAAAAAATATATACTATGGGGAATCCCCATTCTTTTCTTTGTAGGCAGTTTCTTTCATTTTATATATGAATGGAGCGGAAATTGTGCTTTAATTGCAGTAATTGCACCGATTAACGAAAGTGTCTTTGAACACTTGAAATTAGTCTTTGTCCCCTTTGTACTATGGTGGTCTCTCTATTATATTTTCAAAGGAGATAGGTACGGAGTAGATATTAATCGATGGTTCACTTCAATGTTACTAGGGCTAGTAGTTTCAATGCTTCTTATTCCAATGTTTTTCTATTTTTATACAGGTATTTTGGGTGTTAATCATATTATTTTTGTCGATATTACAATATTCCTTATAGCTCTAGCTCTAGGAAGTTTTGTAGCACGTCATTATTATATTTATGGCAAAGGCATTAATTGGAAAATTGCTATAGCTATTACGGTAATATTGTTTTTTATATTTGTATATCTAACATTTTCACCTCCCAATATACCTTTCTTCATATCTTTTTAATTAGTTTCTTTAGGACAAAATTGATTGTTTAATCCATATATTCATCTGATATGGTTGAAATAATTGACTTTTTTTTACTAGGGTGTTAGTATTAAACACAATTATTAGAATGCAATATTTATGTCCTTTTATGTACAAAATATTGTTGATTGAGGTACTAGATGAGAGAAAACATTTATCGTTCACATAATATTTCTGCTGTTTCAGAAGATTTAATAGGTAAGACTATTCGTATAGCTGGTTGGATTGAGAATATCCGTGACCATGGTGGCGTGCTTTTTGCTGATTTGCGTGACCATTATGGTGTAATGCAAGTTGTTTTTCAAGATATTACTTTGGCAGATAATTTAACAAAAGAATTATGCGTTTCAATTAATGGCGAATTAAGACTTAGGGATGTTTCTACTCTTAATCCTAAGATTGCTACTGGCACAGTAGAACTAGCTGTATTAGATATTAATCTGCTAGGTGAAATATCCGAACAGCTTCCTTTCGAAATTGCAAATGCAGGAGAGACCAGAGAAGACTTGAGATTGAAATATCGTTTTCTTGATCTTAGAAATAGGGAATTGCACGACCGAATTATCTTACGTTCAGAGATAGTGTCTTATCTTAGAGAGCAGATGAAAGGTGAGGGATTCGTGGAAATTACTACTCCTATTCTTACCGCTTCATCACCTGAAGGTGCTAGAGATTATCTTGTGCCTAGTCGAAAACATAAAGGCAAATTTTATGCACTACCACAAGCACCACAGATTTTCAAGCAACTGCTTATGGTCTCTGGCTTCGATAGGTATTTCCAAATCGCTCCTTGTTTTAGAGATGAGGATGCACGTGCTGACCGTTCGCCAGGTGAGTTCTATCAGCTAGATTTTGAGATGGCATTTGCCACTCAAGAAGATGTCCTTGATGTAACTGAAAGAGTACTCTATAATACTTTCAAGAAGTTTGCTAATGATAATTATATTATAAACGAACCCGCTTTCCCTCGTATCACTTATGCTGATTCTATGTTGAAATACGGTTCGGATAAGCCTGACTTAAGAAATCCGCTTGAGATAATTGACTTGTCCGAATTCTTTGAACGTACTGATTTTGCTCCTTTTAAGAAGAAGACAGTGCGTGGGATTAAGGTAGTGGGCGGCGATAGTTGTTCTAAGAAATTCCATTCGGAAATGCTTAAGTTTGCTGAAAGTATTGGAATGAAAGGATTGGGTTATATTTCAGTAAAAGAAGATATGGGGTATAAAGGTCCTATTGATAAATTTATCCCTGACCCAATGAAGATAGAACTTGCTGAATTGGCACAACTTAATGTAGGTGATTTGTTGTTCTTTATTGCAGATACTTCGGATAGAGCACCTATTTATAGTGGGCAAATTCGTACAGAACTTGCAAATAGGTTAGACCTTATAGAAAAAAATTCTTACAAATTCTGCTTTGTTGTAGATTATCCAATGTATGATATTGATGAAGAAACAGGTCAATGGAAGTTCACTCATAACCCATTCTCAATGGTGCAAGGTGGTATTGAAGCACTTGAAACTAAGGAAATCGGCGAATTGTTAGCATATCAATATGATATAGTTTGTAATGGTATAGAGCTATCTAGCGGCGCTGTTAGAAATCATGAGATTAAGACAATGATTAAGGCTTTTGATATAGCGGGCTACTCTAAGGAAGTTCTTGAGACTAAGTTTAATTCATTATATAATGCCTTCAAGTTTGCACCACCACCACACGCAGGAATGGCACCTGGTATTGATAGAATGGTTATGCTTCTTACTAATCAAAGCAATATTCGTGAGGTAATAGCCTTCCCAATGAATAAGAATGCTCAAGATGTTCTTATGGGCGCACCTTCTGCAGTAACAGAACAACAATTAAGAGAAGTGCATATAAAGATTAGGTAATTATTATGATAGAAAAGAAAGAAGTAAAATGGCTCGCAAATCTTGCTAGACTACATGTAGATGACTCGGAATTAGATTCTATTGCTCAAGATATGTCCGAAATATTGGACTTTGCCGGACAAATTAATTCGCTTGCTCCTAACGCCCACTCATATAGTGGCACTGTGACATCTATAGAAGATTTGAGAGCGGATAAAGTAGGAGAATGTTCACCTGAAGAATTGATACTTTCGAATGTAGATGGCGGGGAAGATGGATATTTCCCAGTAAAAAGGAGAAGATTAGATGAAAAGTAAGATACTAAGACTCTCCAATAAGATATATTCAGGCGAAATAACTAGTTATGAACTGACAACTAAGTATTTAGAAACCATTGCAACTGAAAATAAGGAAATCAATGCAATAATAAGAGTTACGGCGGATATTGCTCTAGACAGGGCGAAAGCTATAGATGCAAGAATTGCATCTGGTGAGAAACTTGGAGCGCTTGCAGGCATTCCTATGGCACTCAAAGATAATATCGTGACCAAAGGTATAGAAACAAGTTGTTCCTCTAAAATCCTTGCAAATTACAAGCCAACTTATAATGCTACCGTATATGAAAAACTACTAGCTAGTGGTGCTGTGCTTGTTGGAAAAACTAATATGGATGAGTTTGCAATGGGTTCAACTTGTGAGAATTCTTGTCACGGTGCTTGTCTAAATCCTTATAATAGGGCGCATGTAACAGGTGGTAGTTCCGGAGGTTCAGCTGCTGCAGTTTCTGCGAACCTTGTCCCATATGCATTAGGTTCAGATACGGGCGGTTCAGTTCGTCAACCTGCAGGTTTTTGTGGTATTGTTGGGCTTAAGCCAACGTATGGAACAGTTTCAAGATATGGACTTATTGCTTACGCTAGTAGCTTAGACCAAATTGGACCATTGACTAGTTCAGTTATGGATTCAGCTATTGTATATGATGCGATTAAAGGTTACGATTCTAATGACCATACTTCCTCTTTAATAACTGACAAAGGAACTTATGCAGACAGCGTAGGTCAACCTATTAAGGGAATGAAAATAGGGTATGCAAAAGAATATTTCGAGGGACTTGACCCTGAAATTACTATAAGTATTGAGAAAGCTATTTCATATTATAAGAGTGAAGGAGTAGAAATAGTAGATGTAAGCCTACCTATTCTTAAGAATTGTGTGCCAGTCTATTATATATTAGCTTGTGCAGAAGCAAGTAGCAATTTGGGAAGATATGACGGGATAAGATATGGTTATAGAGCAAGTAATTATGTAGATATTAATGATATGATTATGCGTACCCGTAGCGAAGGTTTCAGTACAGAAGTTAAGCGTAGAATTATGCTTGGTACTTATGTGCTAAGTTCGGGATATTTTGATGCGTATTATAAGAAAGCTCAGTTAATAAGAGAAGAGATTATTGAAGCATTTGACAAAGTATTTAGTGAATGTGATGCACTAATATCACCTATTGCCCCAACTACAGCGTTCCCTTTGAATTATGCGTCAACAAATAGAATAGAGACATATATGTCCGATATATATACTGTACCTATCAATATAGCAGGAGTGCCCGCTATAAGTATTCCTTGCGGTAAGGATAGTAAAGGATTGCCTATAGGTATGCAACTTATTGCGAAAAGATTTAGAGAGCAAGATTTATTCAAATTAGCTTCCAATTTAGAAAATAGCGGAATTTCTGGTGTTACAGAATTAGAAATGGGGGTTAGATTATGAAATATAATACAGTTATTGGTCTAGAAACTCATGTAGAACTCTCAACAAAATCTAAGATTTTCTGTAGTTGTCCTACTGATTTTGGTGGAGCACCAAATAGTCATTGTTGCCCTGTCTGTACTGGAGAGCCGGGAAGTTTGCCTATTCTCAATAAGAAAGTATTGGATTATGCTATCAAAGCGGGAATAGCTACAAATTGTACAATCGCTAATTTGACACATATGGACAGAAAAAATTATGTTTATCCTGACTTGCCTAAGGCTTATCAAATATCACAGTTTGAAGCACCAATTTGCGAGCATGGTTTCGTAGAGTTAGATAGCGGCAAGAAAATTGGAATAACCAGAATTCATATAGAAGAAGATGCCGGTAAATTAATTCATAAGGGTGGTTATACTTATGTTGATTATAATAGAGGCGGAGTGCCTCTTATAGAGATAGTTAGTGACCCTGATATTTCTAATATGGAAGAAGCACGTGAGTATGTCGAAAAACTGCAATTGATACTAAGGCATATAGATGTTTCTGATTGTAAAATGCAAGAGGGATCAATGAGATGTGATGTAAATATATCACTTAATTTGCCTACCGATAAGGAATATGGTACACGAGCAGAAATCAAAAATATGAACTCTTTAACCTTTATGGAGAAAGCAATTGAATATGAGTATGCAAGACAGAGCGACTTGTTAGATAGCGGGGAAAAGGTTTTTCAAGAGACTAGGCGATATAAAGAGAATTTAGGCATTACAGAGAGTATGCGTAGCAAAGAAGATTCTCAAGATTATAGATATTTCAGAGAACCTGATATTTTATCTGTAACTGTAGATGATACTTATATCGATAGTATAAGACAGAGTATGCCCGAATTACCTAGTGTCAAGATATCTAGGTATATGGATAGTGGATTAAGTATTGCTGATGCAAAAATTATCGTAAAATACAAAAAAGTCTCAGAATTTTTCGATGAAGTTGTAGCTTGTGGTATCCAACCTAAAATGGTTTCTAATACTATTCTAACACAGGTATTTAGTTCACTTAGTAATGATGAGGAAAAAGAGCTGTTCAATATAGCTATTAATTCTAAACAATTAGCAGACTTACTGAAATTAGTTCAAGATAACAAGATTAATGCAAATATGGCGAAAAGTACTCTATTCAAAATGTTAGAAAGTGGAAGCGACTTTTCGAAATATATAGGGGCTGAAGAGTTAAAGGGAATTGATGATGATGAACTTCAAAAATTATGTCTAGAAGCTATCTCATCTAATGCAAGAGCAGTTACAGATTATAAGAGTGGCAAGGAAATTGCACTCAAGGCATTACTTGGTTATGTAATGAAAGCAACTTGCGGAAAGGCAAATGCACAAGCTGTGGAAGTTACTCTTAAGAAGCTATTATAAGAATCAAAAAATATGAAAGAATAAAAAGAAAT
>CAZKXV010000002.1:0-5406 GCA_964556835.1 uncultured Clostridia bacterium | reverse complement strand
ATAATTTTCATTCATTGATGAAACTTTTATAGATTGTATATAACTATCCCTCACTTTATTATGAAGTGAATACTATTTCACGAACAGTTAAATAAAAAGCTTGTGTGATAGATAGTATTAATCTCTCTTAGGTTCTATAATGGGCAAGGCAGTCAATCTTAGATTGGTAGTTCCATAGGGGACAAGTTCTATTTTATATTCCTTACCATCAACAGAATTTGTATTTTTAGGCAATGGCTTAAGTATTCCAAATGACTTTTTCCAAGGAATTTTTATTGCTTTTGCTCTTACAATTATAGGTGACAAATCGCTTTTGAGAGCGGTTACATCGCCTACTTTTTCAACTTGTAGTTCATTAATAGTAGATGTAAGTGCATAATTGAAATCGGATTCTGGGAATATTTCATAGTCGCAATATGGAAACTTTCGCTCAATATTCTTTCTTGTATATTCCTTTTTTTCTGCCCTTTCATCGATTCTGACACTATATACGAGTGGAGGACGCATAACAGCTTTCAAACCTTTGTATTGTTCGACAAATTTGAATTCGGATTCAAACTCTACATTAATTACACTTTTCCCTTCAAATTCTTTTTCTAAGCGGTAATATTCTCCAATTGCTACCTTTTCACTATTAACTGTTGCACTTCTAAGGTAGCTAGGTATTCTTATATAGAAAGCAAATTTCAAAGGTTTATCGCATTCTATAGAATATGTAAGTTTGTCGCCATACGGAAAATCAGTTGCAAGCGTTATCTTTACTTTTGTGCCATTTACACTTGTTTCAAGTATACTTGGTGCAATTACGCTTGAAACTATTCCGTCCTCTGCTTTCATGAAAGTAGATAGGCATAATTTGGGATAGCCTTGTGAAAAGTTAGCAGTACAACAACCGAAATTTGGTTCAAGTCCATACAGGTGAGCCTCTCTTTTGTTTGAGGTGAACGGGTTCATAAATGTTGGAGTGAAAAACATATTCCCCACAATTTTCAAGGTGGAGCATTCTACTTGATTAAGCATTTGGTCGTATTGATGAGTCCACATATCAGCGGAAATTGTGGCAGGCAGACAATTATATGCTAAGATTTCTAGTCTATCTCCGAAGTAAACAGAACCAGTTATAGCTAGCAGTTCCTCATAGGAATACATAGCCTCTACTACTCCGCATAATTCTGTGCCCTGTATGGGAGACTTACCACTAATACATTCATCTCCGCTAAAATGACCTGTAATTGTACCGTGATGTTTATCAAGTTTTTCTAGCATAAGGCTAACTGTTTTTTCGTTTATCTCATCACCAATTTTTGAATATAGAGTTCCTGCTTTAAGCGCCATAGCAAGATTTACTACGTGTTCACGATAAGTCCAGTATTTGTTCTTCCTTTTTTCATATGGCATTTGCTCAAATAGTTCTTGATAATTAATACCTTGGTCAGCTAACAATTCGGCTAATTCAAGTAGCCAATTATATCCTTTGAGTTCGTATAGCCAGAATATTGTAATAAGAGTTTCATACCACCTATATTCGCCCCATCTTCTATTAAATAATGGTTTGGAGGATAGAGGATATGTAGTTATATGTTCTTTCAAGTTATATAGTATTTCTTCACATATAATAGGTATACGCTCATCATTAGAGCATTCATAATATACCTTAAAGACTTTGAGTATAAGCATACTTGCCCATACATCATATTTGGGTCTTTCGTTTAATGTGCAAGGGCATATCCAGCCATCTTCTTCTTTGCGGTTAATTATGGCATTAATGTATTTTTTTGCTCTAGCAATCATATCTTGGTTCTTGATGAGATATGCTAAGGGAATAAAGCCATCCAACCAATAAGGAACTCTTTCCCAGCCTTCCGCCTTGCCTCCTATCCACTTACTATCTCGTATATCTCTCCAGACTTTATCTAGGTTGCCGGATAAACCTTTTGCTTGGATTTCTAGTTGATTTTTCATCCAACCATAAGGTTCGATTTCATTTGTCGTATAAGTTTTGTATTTGTTATAGTGGTATTTCATAGTTTACCCCTTTTTTTGTTTGATAATTTATTATACCTAATTATAAATATTTTTACAATACCTTAACCTAATTAATACTATGATATGACTAATACTAATATATATGAATTTAACGCATATTATATATAGTGCTGAGGTATATTATGATAAGGTTAATACATCAAATATATTAGGAGGCAAAAAAATGGCTGATAATAAAGATATGAAGAAGAAAATTATGACTGAGGATGTAATTACAAAAGAAGAAATAGCTCCTTTCAAATTAAAGAAAAGTGATAAGCCAGAAAAAGACATTTTTACTGGTAAAGAGATGAAATCTTTTAAAATTGAAAAAAGTGATAAGCCAGAAAAAGACATTTTTACTGGTAAGGAAATGAAGTCATTTAGATTGACAAAGAAAGAAAAGAAAGAAGATTAATAATTACATAGAAGCTTATCTTTGCTCGCTTTACGGCGAGCAAATTTAATTTATATTACCGTGTGCTATTTTTCATACGAATTTTTTTGTGTGCATATAGAATTTGGTTAGATTTTAATATTAAATATAAGCGAATTTATATGTTATAATTATATAAATTATAGGAGGAGTGTAAGAATGAGTTTATTCACTTTTTTAATCAAAAGAGTTTTGCCAATACCAAAGATAGAAAAGCAAGAACGCTATGTATTTGTAGGTCCGCATCCTGATGATATAGAGGTTGCTTGTGCTCCTACTGTTGCGAAACTATCTGCAATGGGCAAAGAGATATGTTTTATAATTGTAACTGATGGTAGGTGCGGAACAGATGATATCAATCTTGCAGGTGATAAATTAGTTAACATAAGAAAACAAGAAAGCATTGAAGCTGCTAAAATTCTTGGTGTTACCGATGTTAGATTTCTAGGCTTTCCTGATGCGGGTGCTTACGATGTAGAAAAAGTTGCAGATAAAATTGCAGTTGAATTTGCGGATTTTAAACCTGACCTAATATTTGCTTGCGATAATCATACTAAATCGGAATGTCACCCAGACCATATAAAAGTTGGAAGGGCTACAGAGATAGCAATGTTCTATAGTAAGCCTAAGATGATAAGTTTGGGAACAGAAAGCATAGCACAACCTAAAGGAATAGCATATTACTATGCATATAAGCCTAATACGTATATTAATGTATCCAAATATTTTTCATTCAAGAAAAAAACTCTAGAAGCTCATAAAAGTCAGTTTGAAGCTGAAGGACACGAAGATGATATAAAGATGATGTTAGTATACTTTAAGATATTAGCTATTCGTTATGGAATCAGAAAGTGTTGCAGATATGCAGATAGTTATAGAGTATTATCTTCTCTATATCTGCATTGTGCGCCTGATGCAAGTGATATTTAATTAATTATCATAATATATATTATCCATAATGCTCAAAAGATCAATTATAAGGAAGTCTTCAAAGTGCAAATTACTTAAATAATCTTAAAGAATATTAAATAAATTAATTTTTCTAGAGCATTAATAAACTTTATGAAAACTTAATAAAAATTTAAGTAAACGTTTGCGTAAATAGGGTTGTAATAGATAAATAATCGTGATATAATTAATTAAAACAATAAATAAACTTCTTCTGCGACATCAATTTTATGTATTTATGTGTAATAGATTTTGTGTAAACAGATGGTATTAGGAGGTTATTGAAAAATGACTAACACCGCTAAAGTAAAGATAAATCAAACGGGAGAAATTATAGAAGTACCAATTATTTCAAAGGAAGATTTTGTTATTCCAACAATTATACAAACAAGATGGAAATCTTTATTAGAAATAGCAAATACTGTCCTCGGTAATGAAGGTTCAATAGGTATCTATAGAATATTTAAGGATAATATATCTGTTGAAGCAGTTATTTATTCTGGAAAGAAAATGTTTTTGAAAGAGAAAGAGCATGTTTCTATACCTTTTGGTTTATTTACAGAATCTGCAATAGGCCTAAATTCTCCATATGAAGTAATCGATTATAAAAAAGATAGAAATATAATTAATTCTGATTTGCACAAAGCATATAATGATAAAAGAAATGTTACGTCTAGTTATTCTCTCCCTTTGAAATGTTCAAGCGGTGAATTTTTTGGTGCTCTTACTTTCTTAAACAATGAACCAAAACAACTAAATAAAAAAGAAAAAGAAATGTTAGATAAAGTTAGAGAGAGCATACTTCAAGATATAGAACAGGTAATTTATAATACACAATTATTAAATGAGCTTAATTTTGACTTTACAAGTAAAGCCTATAGTAGGCGAGGAATAATGAATATACTAGAAGATATAACAACAGGTCAAAGTATGTATGCTCTTGCACTTATAGATATAGATGATTTTAAGAATATTAATGATAAATATGGTCATACAATTGGAGATAAAACATTAGAATTAGTATCTGAATATTTCAAGAAAACCTTGCCTAATAATGAGGCGATTGGTAGATGGGGTGGTGATGAATTTATTTTGATTTCTAAGGATTCAACTGCTGAAGAATTTGGCAAGAGATTAAAATTATTACTTCCTAAAATGGTAAAAAGTATTAGAACTAGTGTTCCAGAAATGGGTGTTTCAGTTGGTATTGCCGATATTTTAGATGGTGATGGTTCTTTTGAGGATGTTATAAAAAAGGCAGATAAAGCTATGTATCATATCAAGCTTTTTGGTAAAGGGGCATCTATTACTTATAGGAATATGCTATTAGAGATTAAGGATCAAGATAGTTTAGACCTTTCTTGGTACAAGAAAATTATTAAAGAACAGAAAGCCTTTGCAAAAGAATTGCAACAAAGTATAGTTTGGAAAGATATTAAATATAATGTCATAGATCTTAATCATACAGAAGAGCTCCCTATATGTGATCAGTTGGGTGAGCAAATCTCTATAAGATGTTATCGTAATTATCGTGAAGGTAAAGAATGTTGCAAAGAATGCTTTGATTTAATCTCACAAGATGATAAGAGGCAAACTAGTACGCTATCTCCTATTATAGATGGAAAAAGGCATTATTATGAGATAAAAAGCATTACTGCTACTAATGAAACTAACAAAAAAATTGGATATATTAATGTTATAGAGGACATTACAGAAAAAGAAGAGAGAAGAATTAGGCTTGAAAAAGAAAAAGAAATTGGTGAGCTTATAAATCAGATTCAAAATATACTTTTTGATAGAGGGCCTATTTTTGAAAGAATAGATGCTTGTATGGAATTAACCTCCGAAAAACTTTTTTTAACTCATACATATTTCTTTAGCTTAAATTATAATGAAAAAGCATTAGAGTTGATTTCAACTTATCCAAAAAATGATTTTGATTTATATAATAAAGATCCTATACTTTATGATGAATTAAGCATATTTTTTAATGATAT
>CAZKXV010000001.1:0-34433 GCA_964556835.1 uncultured Clostridia bacterium | reverse complement strand
ATGTTGTTTTATTTGCTTTACCTACCTATTTGTTAGCATTTTTATTATCTAAATCAATTGGATATCAAATTGATGATGTTGCAATACAGTTTATAATTCTAATATTAAGCTTCTTTGTTTTTAATATAATAGCTTTTTACAAGTCAATAAAAGAGTTTGATGGTGATAAAGTTAAAGCATTAAAGCAAGCTGCAAACTCAATACCCTTGCAAATAATTTACATATTAGCTACATCAGTAGGTGCAGCAGTATTTAGCATAATTAAATTAGGGTTTTTAGGGTCAATAATAATGTGTGTTGGTGTTACTTTGCTATCAATATATATAATAAAAGATAAATTGCAGTTATTCAAATTTGAAGAAACTTGTGAAGAGAAAACAGAGGTATAGTCTAAGCAGCAATTTAGCTTATACTCTTTAAAAACCTATAAAATCAATTGTTTTAACCTATTTTAGATGTGTATCAAATTCGCAATAAGAATTGATTTAAAGAGACTTCGTTTTTTTGTTATAATATTAACTAAAAGATGAGGTTTTTTAATTGAGAAACAATTTACAAAAGATATTAGAGCTATACTAGAGGACAGGAGGGTAAATGGATCAGCAGCTTGCGTGATGTTCCTTCTTAATGCAACAATTGAGGAAATACCCAAGCTAACATAAAATCTAGACGTCGGCTAACCTATGGCTAATATGTTGTTGTTGAATTTTGTTTTAAATAGTGTTATAATTTATGAAAAAACCAAGCATAAGGTAAAGTGTTGTCATTTTACCTTGACAGAAAAGTTGTGTCGGTATATAATAATATTTAGGGTATTTTAAATATTGGAAATGAATCAAAGTCAAGGCGAATTGTTTGTTGCAAGAGAGGGGACTTAAATCATTAATTAACATTCATATTAAGATAATAAATAATAAGATGCAGGAGGAAAAATTATGCATTCAAAAGATAAAAATTCAATTGTAAAAGTATTAATGGTTATTGTGATAATTAGTATGGCGTCAGCTATGCTTATTTCATGTGAAGCCGTAACTGATAAGATAATAGTAGATAGTGGTGATGTCACACTTCTAGATTTCACTGGCATAGTATTTGAAGATGTAAGCTATGACCATGATGGTACAATTAAGAGTATTGTGGCAACAGGTATACCAACAGGGGCTACTGCTACTTATACAAATAATACTGCTACAGATGTTGGCGAATATACTGCAGAAGTTACAGTTACTCAAGAAGGATACAATACCTATACGGCAACTGCAATACTTACAATCGTTGCGAGTGGAGACTCAAGTCTTCCGTATTTTACAACCATTGTGTTCGATGATGTCAGTTATGATTATGATGGTTCAGAGAAGAGTGTGCTTGCAACAGGTATACCAACTGGAGCTGATGTAAGCTATACAGGTAATACTGGCACTAATGCAGGTACATACAATGCTAGTGTCTCTATAACTCAAGATGGATATAATCCATATACAGGTTCTGCGGTTCTTACTATAAATAAGCTTAATTTTTCTGGTATTTCATTTGATGATGTAAGTTGTAATTATGATGGTTCAGAAAAGAATATCTTAGCAACGGGTATCCCAACGGGAGCTACACCTACCTACGCTGGTAATGTTGTAACTGATGCTGGTACATATAATGCAAGTGTTACTGTGACTATGGCAAATTATAACGATTATACCGATACCGCAACTCTTACAATCAACAAAATATCACTTCCTACAATCACTTTCGATAGTTGGATATTTGACTATGATGCTGGAGCGCATAGCATTACTGTTACTGGTAATATTCCTTCTGGAGTTGTGGTAACATATAGTGGCGGTGAAAACGGAGCAAACTCTGCAACTAGTGTAGGCGTTTATGCTATACAAGCCGTTGTCTCTGGTGTAAATTATATAACTCACACACTTAATGCAACAATAAGAATTGTCTCGCTTGAGCAATTATTATCTACCGCAGTATATGATTCCGAAGTGTACTTCCAGAATTCACTTGATAATAACAAGATGTACAAGTATGATGGCACTAGCGTAGAAAAAGTAAATAACGAGAAGCCAGAATACTTTACAGAAGTTGGAGGCGAATTGTATTATATGAGTCCTAGCCTATTATCTTCGGGTATAGCAAGTTTCGATGGTACAAATAGTGAAAATCTACTACCTGTAAATGCAGAGTATCTAATTAATGATGGTACTAACTTGTATTTTGCTGTAAACAATTTATTTAGCATAAGTGAAAATGGTATATATAAGATATCTGTTGAAGACATAAATGATGATAGTATTGACCCTGTACCAACAAGACTTACTACATCTAAGGCTGCATATCTAGTATATTCAAATGGCTATGTATACTTCTCAAATAAAGATGATGGAAGTAAACTGTATAGAATTAGCTCGACTGCAAATAACGGGACTGCAACACTAGTATATGATTACAATGTATCTGATATTATTGTGGATAACGGACACTTGTATTTTACTAGACACTTCACTCTTACTAATATGAGTGCAGGGGCTGCGATATTCTCTATTGATACCAACAGCTCACTAACACTTCCATTGACAGATGAGTCAACAGAAATTACAAAAATAACATATTCAAAGGGCAAATATCTAGCAATAGCGGGCTCATATATATACTTTGTAAATACTGACTTGGTAACAAGTACTGTGTTCGGTGATGGTATATATAGAGTTGCAAAAGATGGTTCTAGCTGGGTAGGTGATACCTTTAGTTTATTGACAGGTGCATCTCTTGTAGTTGATGCGACTGATGACAATGTGTATTCTCTTTCAACAGATGGTACAGACCTATATTATTATAGAACAAGCGACAAACACTTGTATACTTATGAAGTTGCTTCAGAAACAGAAGTTGATATAATGGAAGGCTTCGTTGTACCTGAGTATCCTACAGTGATAGCTACATATTATGAGAAGATGGAACAATATAATGGTGAGCTATACTACATAAATATGCGTGACGGTGGTAGACTCTATAAGTACAGTATTCCAAATGATGCAGAATATCGTATTACAGGTCTTAGAGTGGCAGACTTTGCTATTGATGGCGATTATCTCTACTACTCATCTGTAAGGTTTGGGGTTAATTTCGATTTGTATAAGATGAATCTTACTACTGGTGCATTAATAAGAATATCTACCGAGAAATGTATGCACTTAGCATTCTCGGATGACGCAATATACTACGCAAATTTTACAGATAGCAACACTCTCAACAAGATGGACTTAGATGGACAGAATGACACTATTATATTTGATGATGAGACCGTAGAAGATTTTTCTGTATATTATAAAAATGGCATTGTATATTTTGTGGCTGACAATCTTCTATATACATATGAAGACTCTACTGCAGCAGTATTGAATAGCGATCTTAAACCTAATGAATATAAGGTAGTGGATGGTAAGATATATTTAATGAATGATAAAGCATTTAGTAATAATTTCTCTGAGTATGATATTAGTAGTGATACTGTAAATGATTTTGAGAG
Source organism: uncultured Clostridia bacterium (assembly GCA_964556835.1). Taxonomy (GTDB): domain Bacteria; phylum Bacillota; class Clostridia; order Christensenellales; family CAZKXV01; genus CAZKXV01. The sequence continues at coordinate 30,904 of CAZKXV010000001.1, read as the reverse complement.
TCTAGGAACTACAAATGATGCTAGAAGCTTTTTTATTAGTGGTGACTATATATACTATTATCGTAATGTGGGTAATCTTATAGGTTCAAGCAATAAGGGTTTGTATAAGGTTGATATGACCGCAGAAACACCTGTGGCAGTTTTAGTAGATGGATTAGATGTATATTATATGTGTTATGCACAAGTAATAGGCAACAAGGTCTATTTCATTGACGTGTGGCAAGTCAAGGGTTCGGTTCCAGAGCCTACTAATAGTACAGGTAATCTATGTGTGTTAAATCTAGATAATAATAATATAGAAGTGCTAGCTGACTAGACCTTATAACTATAAGTATAAGAATTACAAAACCGCTCTTATAGGGCGGTTTTTTGTTGTAACGAAAAATACCCTTGACAGACCAATTAACCTAGTACGGCATAGAGAATTTTCATACTTATGATGATATAGGAAATTCATAGACCTTCAATAACTATTGCAGGGAATCAGCAATCTAGCTTCTAAACTCCAAACATCTCATAAAGCCTAAGCTCCAAGCACTTTTTCGAAGTGTATAAAATTCTCAATAAATATAGATATAAAAACTTCATTTTATTTGTTATAATACTAACAAAAATATGAGGTTTTTAATTGCGAGATAATTATTTGGTAAAGTTAGTAAAGTATATAAAAAAAGTATATGAAATAGATGAAAGACTCAATGCACTTACAGATGGGAGAGTAAATCCTACATATGAAAAAGGAAAGAATTATTAATTAAAATTTATGTTTAAAATCCTAGCAATTCTTAAAAAGCAGGACGTTAATTAGTTTCAACCTATTAATCGGAGACCTTTACTAGTTCTGACACAAGATTGAACTTCCTAATTTCACGAATGATCTTAGTCCAATCTTGTGGCAACAAATTCTCGCTCAGTATGTTGATTGGCTCTACTACCTCGAAATCAAACCCACAATTTTCAAACTTGATTAATAAAGGATAAGCACCCTTCTCCTCAATATCTATCCCGTTGGGGAAGTATCTAGCACCGATAGTGCCTCCTGTAAAAACGACTAATACTTTACTCACTTTAGACCTCCGTATAATTCCATATAACGATACCTTCCATTTCATTGTCCCAAGAAGTATCCCAGCCCACTCCTTCTATACCACGTATACAATATACATCAGTATTTGTCCCCGAGAAGATGCCAATACCCACTATATCCACACCACTTGGAATAATTATTGAAGTTAGACTTATACAATCTTTGAAACAATAATTTCCTATCTCTGTTAACTCTTCATTCAAAGTTATATCACTTACAGTTGAACCCTTAAAAGCATTTATCTCAACTTTGGTTATGTTTTCACCTAAGATAACTGATTGTACATCATTATTCATAAAGGCTTCCTCGCCTATAATTAATACCTCTGCTGTACCATTTAAGCCATCATCATATGTATTAGGAATCTCCACCATTTTAGTGCCCTGTAGTACATTAGTAATAGTATAACCATTTGAAAGTTCGCAATATAAGTATTCTATCCCATATTCCCATATAGCATACAGTGTGACTCCTAATAAATTCATAGTAAAGATACCATTATCCTCATATATAGCACTGCCCAGTGCTTCCTGCGACCATCCTAGAAATCTATAATTTGTTCTAACAAAAAGGTTTGCAGGTAAATTTGCTGAAGTTTCGTATAAAACGGAAAAATCTTGCATTGTTCCAGTTCCACCGTTTGAGTTAAATGTGACCGTATATTCTAGAGCATTATACTGAGCATAAATATCTATTGATGAAGTAATGCTTATATAGCTATTATTCCAGCAGTCGAATTGATATCCCTCTCTTGTAGGTTCGCTTGGTGCTTCAGCATTAGCACCAGTTTGCACATAGGAAGTCTTAAGTAGAGTATCATCATAATCATAGAAGTTGACTACATATAATGGAGAATACTTCGCATATATAGTATGGTCGCTGATTATTGCATATGGGAAGTTTATGGATTGCGTATATTGACTATCGAAATACCAACCATCAAAACTCATACCAGTAATTTCCTCTGCAAGAGGTAGTGCAACTTGACCTAATGCTTGCACTTCTAGAGTAGTATTAGTAGCAAGTTCATTATAATCCAAAGTGATAGTATAATCAACTATCGCCCAGACTGCATATAAATTCAAATCACCATTAATCTCAATTTCTGCACCATCTAGGTGTATTACCTCGCCTCCCGTAACCGTTGCCCAACCGCAGAAGTCACGATGATTATAGGAATAGTTACATAAAGTTAAGGTCAATGACTCTCCTTCATAAGCTAGGTAGTCTGACATTTCGCCCGATCCATTCGTTGTATTATACGATACTGTATATTTCAACTCATACCAGATTGCGTATAAGTTAATATCTTGTCTGATATTAAAAGTATAATTTGCACCATCATCAAAAATAACTTCTGAGTCCGCAGTTAATCCCCAACCTCCAAATATATATCCTTCATTTTCAAAAGTATTAAATGGCAGAGCTATTATCTCACCATAAAATATATCAATGTTTGTAGTAATATCAATTTGATTATTCGAATGAAAGATTATTATATTAGGGCTAAGTGTCCATACAGCGTATAGTTCAATATCCAATTCACCTATACGGTATTCTTCGCCACTATAAGCTAATGCTTCTCCCTCAGCCGAAAATGCCCAACCGCTGAAATCATATCCCTCTCTAGTAAATGTATTCTCAATAATGGTCACATCTGAATTAATATCTACTTCCATATTGGACATAACTCCAGTTCCTCCATTATTATGGAAACTAATTGTAATTGTTTGATTATCTTTGAAATTACATGCAGAAAGACTAGCAATTAAAGCTAGTATAATCAAGAAAAATATAATATAACTCTTTTTTTTCATATCTTTAGTTTAGGTAGAATTGAGCCTCCATAAGGAATAATGTATAGTTGTGCCTTCTCCCCTATCTCCTTATATGCTTGATAAAGAGCATTATCAACAGTCGCAAATGGCTCAAAACCAATACTACGAACTATCGCATTATCCAAATCACTAACAAGAAAAATCTTATTTTTCTTGAGTATCATAGCGATAGCTGCTGCCTTATGTCCCCCAAGCTTAAAATCTTTTTTGATTGTATCTATCATTTTATCAGGTGTCATTGTAGTCATCCACTCTTCGAAAGTATGCTCTCCAAACCCCTCTTTACAACTTGCTACTAGAATTATAATCCCGCTTTCTCTAACAGCGCCTTTTGCGTTATCTAACGCTTTTTGTGCTTGATATATATTGATATCCTTAGGATACCCGCCTGCCGAAACGACCACAATATCAGCTCTCTTTTCAATATCTACAGAGTATAGTCTATCTAACATTTTGCAAGCTACTCTATGTGCTTTAGAATAATGTCCACTTACTGCCCCTACAATCTCTTTCTTATCATCTAGTACAACATTAACAATAAAATCTATCTTAATAAATTCTGCTGTTTCTTCAATATCTTGGCGAACTGGATTAGAAATCAAATTACCCGCTTCTGCACCCGCCTTGACCATATTAGAATGGTTAGCTTGTATTGCTTCCCAACTTGATACCCCTGGCATAAGTGCTTTCGCACCTCCGCTGTATCCTGCAAAATAATGAAATTCGACATTACCCAAGCAAATAACTCTGTCCGCTTCAGCTACTGGCGTATAAATATCTACTGGTGTTCCATTCTTACATTTACCTAAGCAAACACAATCTTCCATATCGCTGTCCATTACTCTTATTTCACTATTATAAATATCATTACCTACTAAATATTTCATTTCTTCGGCTGTGTGCTTTCTATGACTTCCTAGTGCAAGCACAATGAAAATATCTGACTCTTTGATACCGCCCTCAAGTAATTCTTCTATCACAAATGGAAGAACGGTCTTAGATGGCATAGGTCTAGTAATATCACTAGTAACTATTGCAACAGTTTCACCTCTACTTACAATGTCTTTTAAGCGAGCTGTTCCTATAGGATTAAGTATAGCATTTCTAACCGCCTCTGTACTCTTAAATTCATAATCTATAGCATTAGGAATAAGACAGCTAATTAAGTTGTCTTCTTCAATATCGAAACTTAGGATTTCTTTATTAAACTTAAGATTATGAGTAATCATTAGTAATATTCCTTATGTTTATTTCTATAATTATTCTTTGTAAGCTTTCTGCATCGCCTTTATAAGGGGAAGCGTCTTTCCACTCAGGTAACGAACCATTGCACCCCCTGCTGTACATACATAACCAATATCTTTAAGGTCTATAAATTTCGATGCTGCACTAACGGTATCACCGCCACCTATAACGCTGTACCCATTACTAGCGGCTATAGCTTTCCAAATATCACAAGTTCCTATCGCAAATATTTCTTGCTCGTATACCCCTGCTGGACCATTTACAAATATGGTTTTCGCCTCCAATAATATTTTCTGGTAACTTGCTATAGTTAATGAACCTATATCAAGAAAACTCTTTTCAAGTGGTAACTTATCACAAGTAACTTCGTAACGTATCCCCGCTTCGGCATAACATATATCTATTGGATACTTAATTTTATTTGGATAGGTTTTAAGATATTTTCTAGCATCATCGATGAAACTAGTTAATCCTCTATCTTCCAAGAACTTGTTTGTCATCTTTCCTACATCTATACCATCTGCTATCATAAAGACAAGCCCTGTCACACCAGCGGTTAGAATAGTATCCGCTGTACCATTCATAAGAACTTGTTCCATCATTCCGAAAGCATCCGAAATCTTAGCACCGCCAAGAACGAACACAGATGGTTTATTAGGTGCACTCATAATACGGTCAAGGTTCTCTATTTCTGTATAAAACAACTCGCCCGCTACACTCGGCAATAGCTCTTGAAAAGCGACCATTGATGGTGCATTTCTATGCGCTGCACTGAAAGCATCATTTATATAATATTGGAATAATGGCGCCAATCTTCTTACAAGGTAGCAATCTAACATTTCATTTGGGGTAAGTTTCACTACCTCTTCAAATGTGGAAATTTCTTCGGCAAGATACCTCAAATTTCCTAGCAATATTATTTCCCCACTCTTCAAGTTCTTAACTGCTTCGATTGCACAATCGCCTGCTACATCATCTATGTAGTTTACGCTTTGTCCTAATAACTCGCTTAGTATCTCGCTATGCTCTTGCATAGAGATTAAGTTATAGTAATCTAAAGTGTCCCCTTGATGAGCTATAATTGCGATTTTAGCACCACTGTCAATCAAATATTTCAAAGTGGGAATAGATTTTGTTAATCTGTTCCTACTTACAATTTTCTTTGTAATACTGTCTATTGGCGAATTAATATCTATTCTGACTAGTACGGTCTTATTAGAATAGTCATAGGCGGATAACCTGTTCATTTTCATATTATTTCTGCTCCATACCTAAGTATTTATTGGTTTCATTAGTAGCTTCAATTCTATCAATTTGCATATTCATAAGTGCTCTGATACCATCTATTGTCTCTGGAATAGTTACGGATTCTTGTGGAATATGTATACCAAACATAATATCTTTGCCAGATTTCACAATTAAATCTTCCCATACATATATCTCATATACATCACCACGCAGTTTGCCACAGTCTCTAGCATATTTGAATACAGAAGCATTACCTAAGAAGCCTTGGTCGATTGTAACCATCTTAATTCTTGGATGAGCTCTAAAAGCGTTAATAGCTTCTTCTACAGAAATATCTTTTTTCGGAGTAGCAACTACAGTAATAAAATGTCCGTGTGTAATAGGTGTATGAACAAGAATACCAGTAGCCTCGATATGTGGCATAATGGTCATCAAGTCAAGAGCTTGATGACTAGGAGCTTTATCTACTTGTAGGGCATTGGTCAAGCCTCTATGATAATCACCAGGGTCAGCTACTCTTCTTACGATTGTAATAGCTATCTTTTCTATGCCGACCATACGGTCAAGGCAATCAACCGCACGAATTAGACCTGTAGTATTGCAACTAGTAAGTTTCAAGAAGCTTTTGCCTAAGGCTTTCTCATAATTAGCATATCCATGGAAGAATACATCTGCCACATCATTACTTTCTCCGCCTTGGAAGATAGCTTTGACATTATATTTCTCATAAAGCACTTTGTTCTTCGCACCAATACCCGCAGAAGTTGCATCAAGTACAACATCTACCTGTTGTAATATGTCTGTCATTAGTCCGCTTACTGGAATACCTGCATTTTCAAGTTGTTCTTTTGCTTCAGGAAAAGCCGCATATACTTTATATGGCATACCCTTTTCTAGTAAAGTCATCATTGTGAGAGTTGGAGCGGCATCAACAATACCCACTAACTCCATATCTGCTTGATAACTTACTCCATCTGCTAATCTTTGACCTATAACGCCATATCCTACTACTGCTACTTTAATTTTATTCATCTTATCCTCCGAACAATTTTTTTGTTGTTTTTCTTATTATTAATTCAGGTTCAAGAACTTTATGCTCTTCGCCCTCTGTTCCTTGTATAACTTGCATTAGCAATTCCACTGCGGCTACTCCCATTTCATACTTAGGAATAGAAATTGTGCTAAGCTCAAGTTGTGGAATTTCTGCCATACTTATATTATCAAAACCCATAATACCTAACTCATCAGGTACACTTATATTCATACTATTAGCAGCGCTCAGCGCCCCTATAGCTATAGTATCATTAGCACAGAAAACCGCATCGCATGGATTGTCAAGTTCAAGTAGCTTAGTCATGATATTCTTACCACTTCTCAAGCTATACCAACCGAATTCGCATAAACTTTCATCGCAATTTAAGCCATAGTGTTTAAGCGCTTTGAGATAACCCTCGTATCTAGTCTCGCTATCATAAGATTTTGCAGTTCCACCGATAAATCCTATTCTAGTATAACCACATTTAATTAAGTATTCAGTCGCAATGAAGCCTGCTTGAACATTATCAACTCCCACATAAGGCTTATACCTTTCATCTAGCCTTGAACTAATATATGCACTAGGTATATTAGTGTCTTTATAATTATCTTCAAAAATATCAGAAGTAGGATTAAGTATTAACCCCGCAACTCTAAGCTGTTTTAATGATTTGATCTGCGTCTGCTCAATCTCAACACTCCAGTTACTATTACATAAAAATACATTATACCCATATTCTAAAGCCTTGTCCTCAACACCACGAGCTATAGCAGGATATAATGGATTTGCAATATCGGGAATTACTAAACCAATAGTCTTAAATGCTTTCTCTCTTAAGCCTTGCGCAATAGCATTTGGTTCATAACACAAATCGTTCGCCAATTCAATTATCATTTTGCGTTTTCTCTCTCCAACACCCTTTTTGCCATTTAATGCACGTGAAACAGTAGCACATGATACACCTATACGTTCAGCTATATCAACAATTGTTACTACATCGTATTTAGTCATCTCCTGCTCCACATAAGATAATCATCATAATTTATTCATTATACACCATTTACGCAAATAATGGCAAATTAATATTTGTAATTCAAGCATATTAGATTAAATAATACTAATTTTTATTACAAAAAATAATATAGCTACTTGTACAAGCTAGTAAATTATAGTATAATGTTGATATTCATTAACAAGCAAGGAGAGTTTTCATAATGAGAATAAGATCAGATTCACCCTATATCAGAGGATACAACAGCATTACTGAAATGAACGGCAACTATAAAAGTGCATTAATGGACTTTGGACTATTTCTTCTCGAAAGTGGTGATAAAATAGTAAATGAAGAACCTCTTGAGCGTGCATATTTACTTATGAAAGGCAGTGTCATTTTCAATTACAATGGAAAAAGTATTAAAGCGGAGCGTTCTAATCCATTTAATGTATCTTGTGTATGCCTGCATATCCCCAAAGGAGTTAAAGTCGAGATAATATGCACTAGCAAACAAGCGGAGTTAGTATATCAAGCAACTACAAATAATAACGAATTTGAACCTGTATTTTACTCATCAGAAGATGTTGCATCTGAAATGCGTGGCAAAGGTACAATGGGCGATACAAGCACAAGGAATGTGCGTACAATATTCGATAATAGCAATGCCCCTTATGCAAACTTAGTATTAGGCGAAGTGATAGATTACCCCGGTAAATGGTCTAGTTATCCGCCTCATCATCATCCACAACCAGAAATATATTTCTACAAATTCAATCCTGTCAATGGATATGGTTTCTGCGAATTAGGCGAAGATGTGGTGAAAGTAAGAGAAAATGATGCCGTATTAATACCCGCAGGAGCAACGCATCCCCAGACAACAGCACCCGGTTACGCAATGTTATACGTATGGGTAATCAGACACTTAGAAAATGACAGATACATTACTCCTACATTTGTAGAAGAGCATACTTGGGTCAATGACTCTAATGCGAAAATATGGGGGTCAGAAAAATGAGCAGAACTATTAGATTAACCATGTCTCAAGCACTTATAGAATTCCTTAAGAACCAATATGTAGCATTCGATGATAGAGAAGAACCTTTTGTTGAGGGAGTATTTACAATATTTGGACACGGAAATGTATTAGGATTAGGACAAGCATTAGAGGAGCGAGGCGGAAGATTAGTCGTTCATCAAGCGAAGAATGAACAGGGAATGGCGCATGCTGCAGCCGCATTCGGCAAACAAAGCCTAAGAAAGAGAATATATGCTTGCACCTCTTCAGTAGGACCAGGCGCAGCTAATATGTTAACTGCAGCCGCAACTGCATCGGCTAATAGATTGCCATTATTGTTACTACCGGGAGATGTATACGCAGATAGACAGCCTGACCCTGTTCTACAACAGCTTGAACAGTTTAACGATTTAACAGTATCCACAAATGATGCATTTAAGGCAGTAAGCAAGTTCTGGGACAGAATAACCAGACCCGAACAACTTATGTCCTCCATGATTAACGCAATGCGGGTACTCACTAGCCCTGCTGAAACAGGTGCGGTAACAATCTGTCTACCACAAGATGTACAAGGCGAGGCTTACGATTATCCAGTTTCTTTTTTCGATAAACGAGTGCATCGCATAGAAAGAACGCCCGCTACACCATATATGATTAAAGAAGCCATAGCATTAATTAAGTCAAAAAAGAAACCCCTACTAATATGTGGTGGTGGTGTCAAATATAGCGAGGCTGGTGCAGAATTGCTAGAATTTGCAAAAGCTTTTAATATACCTTTTGCAGAAACACAAGCAGGCAAATCCGCAATAGTTTGGGATAACCCATATAACCTTGGTGGGATTGGAACAACTGGCGACCTTAGTGCAAATATTATCGCAAAAGAGACCGACTTAGTTATTGGAGTAGGAACTAGATATACCGATTTTACCACTTCTTCTAAGTGGCTTTTTCAGAATCCTAATGTGGATTATCTCAATATAAATATAGCTGCATTCGACTGCTATAAACTAGACGCTGTAAGAGTTTGTGCTGATGCGAAAGTCGCACTACAAGCTATCGCCTCTGAGCTTGCAGAAATCTCATATAGGTCGGCTTATACTAACGAATACTTAAACGCTAAAAAAGCTTGGATAAAGGAATTGGATAGACTAGATAATATTAAGTATAAAGATAATTTCATTCCAGAAATAAGTGGACACCTTGATGATAAAATAGACGAATATATCGCAATTAATGGCTCTACCCTAACCCAAACCAGAGTTCTTAGCATCATAAATAATTTACTCGCAACAGACGCAATAGTTGTTGGAGCAAGCGGCTCACTCCCTGGCGATATGCAAAGAGTATGGCGACCTAAAAGCCCTAATACATATCATATGGAATACGGTTATAGCTGTATGGGATATGAGATTGCAGGCGCACTGGGAGCGAAACTCGCTGAACCTACCAAAGAAGTTTATGCTTTTGTTGGCGATGGCTCATATATGATGCTTAATTCAGAGCTTTTGACTTCCATACAAGAAAACAGGAAAATAAATGTACTTGTCTTTGATAATATTTCATTCGGGTGCATTAACAATCTACAAATGGGACACGGCATGGGTAGTTTCTTCACAGAAACAAGAAAAAGAACAGCCAGTGGACTTAATGGCGAATTAGTTAAAGTTGACTATGCAATGAATGCAAAGGCCTATGGTTGTATTACTTATACGGTTAAAAATGAACAACAATTAATTCAAGCAATAGAGGACTCAAAGAAACAAACTGTCAGTACCTTAATTGATATAAAAGTATTACCTAAGACTATGACTGATGGATATGAATCATTCTGGAGAGTTGGAAATGCTGAAATTGCAGAAAAAGAAAGTATTACAATCGCAACAAAAGCGATGAAAAAGGAATTGAATAAATCAAGGAGATACTAAAGATGACCAAAAGCAATATTAAATTAGCTATAGCGCCTATTGGCTGGGTAAATGATGACCTACCCGAACTTGGAAAAGGTACATGTTACAAACAAATTCTAGAAGAAGTAGCACAAGCAGGTTTTAGCGGTACTGAATTAGGAGGTTGTTTCCCAAAAGATGCTACCGAACTAAATAATGAATTATCATTAAGAAATTTGAAGATTTGCAATTCTTGGTTCAGTACATACCTATCAACTAAGCCTTACGAATATACTGAGAAATTATTTATAGAGTTCTGTGATTTCTTACTTTCTATAGGTTGCACTAATATAGGGATTAGCGAACAAGGTACTTCAACCCAACAGAAGAATATTCCTGTAACTGTCAGAGAGTCTGCTTTTAATGAATCCCAATGGGAGAGTGTTATTGCAGGTGCTAACAAATTAGGTAAGATAGCATACGACAAAGGAATGGTAATGAGTTATCATCATCATATGTGCACCGGCATTCAGACAATAGCTGAAATTGATAGATTTATGGAAGCTACTAATCCTCAATATGTCAATTTATTATTCGATACTGGTCATTGTTCTTATGATGATATTGACCCTTTATTCTTGCTTAATAAATATATTAAGCGTATCAAACACATTCACTTGAAAGATACTCGTAATTTTATACTTGCTGGTGCATTAGTCAATGAACTTAGCTTTCTAGACTCAGTTATCGAAGGAGTATTTACTGTGCCTAGCGATGGCAATATTGATTTTAACCCAATATTCAAAGTCTTACAAGAAAATGATTATACAGGCTGGTTAGTAGTTGAGGCTGAACAAGACCCGAAAAAAGCGAACCCCTTAGCTTATGCAAAATATGCATATGATTACATAACAAAATCACTTAATTATTAATATATACAAAAAAAATATGCCCCACTACCTATCATACTAGTGGGGCATTTTTGATATTATATCATTCTTTTTATCTGCTTAACTCTTCTTCAATTTCTGCTATTGTCACAGGTCTACTTTCTAATAATGATTTTGCACACGCTTTAGCTATCAAGAATGGTTTTAGACCATCAGTCTCATTACAAATAGTCGGCGTATCATTTATTATTGCTTCTACGAAACATTTTAGCTCTTTTGCATATGCTTGCATATATCTATCAAGGAAAAAATGTAGTGGTTTTTCACTATTTACACCACTAGATGTAACTACTTTCACTGTACTTGGGGCATCGTTTTCTGAGCATACCATACCATTTGCACAGAATACTTCAGCTCTCTGGTCATATCCATACACAGCTTGTCTTGAATTATCAATAACAGCGAAAGCGCCACTTGATAATTTCATACTAACGATAGCAGTATCAATATCGCCTGCCTCGCCTATGCGTTTATCTACTAAGGCTCCGCCATATACGTGAACTTCTTCCACTTCAGATGAGGACAAAAAACGCACCATATCTAAGTCATGAATCATCATATCATTGAATAATCCCCCCGATACTTTGATATACTCAATTGGTGGTGGAGCAGGGTCACGTGATGTAATCTTAATAATGTGAATAGCACCTAGATTCTTACTTTGTTCCTTAAGTGCCATAAAATTATGGTCAAATCTTCTATTAAACCCAACTTGAAATTTCAAATGACTGTTCTCTTTCACAGCCTCGACCACTTTTATTATTCTTTTGTAGTCAGTATCAATAGGCTTTTCACACATAACGTGTTTACCCGCTTTAAGCGCTTCAATTGAGATAGCTGAATGTGTATCAGTCGATGAACAAATCACCACCGCATCAATACTATCATCAGATAGGATTTTTTTGTAATCTTTGTAGGCATTAAGTACCTTGTATTTCTCTAGGGCAAGGGTTTCGGTTTCGCTAGTTAAGTAAGGATCTGCAATAGCTACTACTTTCGCTTCAGGGACACTAGTACATATACTTTCCATATGTACACGCCCAATTCTGCCCATTCCAATAATTCCAATATTAATCATATTTTACCTCTAATTTAAGTTCTAATGGCATTATATTCTAACTATTAGTATTTGTCAACAATCAAGATATACATATCTTAAATGCTTTAATAATCTTATACACATCTTCATTAGTTAGAAGCGTATGCAAGGGCAATGTTATTTCATTTGCATATTGGTTATAAGCATTAGGGAAATCTTTGATATCGAACCCTAGCCTCTTATAAGCTGTGAACATAGGTAACGGTTTGAAATGAACATTTGTAGGAATGCCTTCCTCAGCAAGCGCTAGAATTATATTATTACGCTCAAGCTCCGTCTTATTCGGTATTCTTGTCATGTATAATGTACCACTTGATAATTCCTTATTATTACATAGGTCTATTACTTCAATTAAGTCACCGAGTTCGTCATTATATATAGATATTATTTCTTTTCTTCTTTCTAGAATTTTAGGATATCGAGCTAGTTGAATCTTGCCTATACTTGCAGAGATATCTGTCATATTACATTTATAACCAAGTGTCACAATATCATATTCCCACGCACCTAATTTTTCTTTGCTATAACTGTCCTTTGTCTGACCATGTAGTCCAAAAATCATAAATTGCTTGTACATTTCTTCAGTATCATAGAAATCACATTCATTAAGAGCTATTGCACCACCCTCAGCAACGGTCAAATTCTTGCCTGCATGAAAACTAAATACAGTAAAATCAGCAAAGCTGCCACTAAGTATTCCATTCTTTTGGGCTCCAAAACTATGGGCGCCATCTGCAATAACTGCAATTCTTCCCATACGCTCTTGAATGTCATTACTAGGCACAAATAAGTCTACCTTTGCTTCCACAGCTTGATAAATCTTATTATAATCGCATATCTTGCCCGCAATATCCACCGCAATAATTACCTTAGTTCTAGAAGTTATTGCATTCTCAATCCCCATACTATCTATCTCATAGCTACCCTTAAGTGTGTCTACTAATATAATTCTTGCCCCCACATGACTTATCACACTTGCGGTTGCAGTATAAGTATAAGCAGTAGTAATGACCTCATCGCCTGCACCTATTCCGAGTACCCTTAATATTAGTTCAAGCCCAGCAGTAGCTGAATTCAAACAGGCGACTTTCTTCACATTACAAAAAGTTGCAAGCTGTTTTTCGAAATCCTTAGTTTTTGTTCCGGTAGTAATATATCCTGAATGCAGGGTATCAACAACCTCTTTAATCTCTTCTTCTGTAATGTCTGCTCTTGAAAACTTAATGCTCATTTTGCTATCTCCTTGAATAGGCAAATTATAGCACATAGAATAAACATATACAACTAATAGGGCAAGAGAAAAGCACACCGCAGTACTGCGGTGTGCTAGAAAATATATTTATTAATAATTATTTTATAGCTAGTTCTTCTCTTTCAGGTCCAACACCAACATATTTGATAGGAACGCCTACAAAATCCTCAACAGCTTGGATATATTCTTGAGCTAATTTAGGTAGGTCTTTCATTTTTCTAATCTTAGTTGTATCACATTTCCAACCCTCAAAAGTTTTGTAGATACACTCAACTTTCTCAAGTTCTCTAGTTGAAGGCATATAGTCTATAAGCTTGCCATTAAGTTTATAACCCATGCCAACTTTAATAGTGTCAAAAGTATCTAGCTTATCAATCTTGCAAAGTGCCATTTCAGTAAAACCATTTATTGTAGCAGAATACTTGATTATTGGCAAATCCAACCAGCCAAGTCTTCTTGCTCTACCTGTTCTTGCGCCGAACTCATCATCAGCTTTTTCGCCAGTACCTCTAAATTCAGCAGCCTCAGCATCAGGCATTTCTGTTGGGAAAGGGCCTTTGCCAACTGCACTAGAAAACGCTTTGGCAATACCTGTAATATGGTCAATCTTAGCACATGGAAAACCGCCACTAACTGCAGCATATGCTGCAACTGGATTGGAAGAAGTAACATATGGATATATACCTAAATCTAAGTCTTTCATTGCACCAAGCTGTCCCTCAAATATAATATTCAGTCCTGCATCGATTGCTTTATTGACAAAACTTACTGGTTCGACAATTCTACTTAGAAGTTTGTCTGCCCAATAACTTACTTTCTTCATAATATCTTCTTTCATTACAGGCTCACCACCCATAGCAATAAGTTCTGTATTAGTTGTGTCAAGTATAAGGTCTAATCTCTCGCTCACATAATCCAATTCAGTCAAATCTTCAAATCTAAGAGATAATCTTCTAGCTCTATCGGCATAAGCAAAAGCAATACCACGCTTAGTACTACCTATTGCGCCCTTGCCATCTTCTTTGATACTGTCTTTTGTAACGTGATAAGGCATAAGAATAGTAGCTTTCGATGAGATATAACAGTCAGTAACATCTACACCTGCACTCTCAATTTCGCCAAGCTCTTTGAGTAGTTCATCAGGGTTAACAACCATACCAGTATTACAAAGACATTTGCAACCTTTCTTAAATATACCGCTAGGTACAAGGTGTGTCTTAAATATACCATAATCATTAATTACGGTATGTCCAGCATTATCTCCGCCTTGAAACCTTATAACCATATCCGCTTTTGCAGCGAAATAATCTACAAGCTTGCCTTTACCTTCATCGCCCCATTGAGCGCCTACTATTACTCTTACTGACATATAAAATACTCCTTTATTCCATTCTTAATTTATCTATATATTTGGACTTCACTTCAAAAGGATAACACCCAGAGAAACAACCATCGCATATACCACTGTTTTCCTTGCCACACATTGTTACTAACTCATCAAGCGTAAGAAATTCTACGCTTTCACAACCTAGTATTTCCGCAATTTCTTTTTCGGAATGGTTAGCTCCTATTAACTCTTTTTCGTTCTGAATATCTATACCGAAGTAACAAGCATGCTTAACAGGGGGGGAAGTAATTCTTAAATGCACTTCTTTTGCACCTGCCTCTTTAAGCATACCAATAATTTTTTTGCTTGTAGTACCTCTTACAATACTATCATCTATAAGCACTATTCTCTTACCTTGAACATTATCCTTTATAGCCGATAATTTCATCTTGACCATAATCTCTCTAAGGTGTTGTTCAGGCTGAATAAATGTTCTGCCGCTGTATCTATTCTTGCTTAAAACATCAAGATAAGGGATTCCTGTCTTATGCGAATATGCGGATGCTGCAACTGAAGCAGTATCGGGAACTGGGGCTACTAAATCCGCATCAACATAATGATTCTCTGCAAGCAATTCGCCCGCCTTAATTCTAGCATCATATACAGATCGCCCGTTTATAATTGAATCAAATCTTGCAAAGTATACGTATTCGAAACTGCACATTCTATTATCACGTTCAGTATCCATATAGAACGATTCCAAACCCTTCTTATGACTACAAATAATTATCTCACCAGCTTCAACATCTCTTACGTATCTTGCACCTACAACATCAAGTGCAGGAGACTCACTTGCGAAAATAATTGTACCATCATCTTTTTCGCCCATTACAAGAGGTCTGATTCCGAACGGGTCTCGAACTGCAACTAATCCCTGTTCACTCATAATAACAAGCGCATAAGAGCCTCTAAGCATTTTGGCAGTACTAGTAACAGCTTGCACAATGCTACCTTTATAATTATAATTGATTAAAGCTGCAATAACCTCTGAATCAATAGTTGTCTGAAATAGTACTTTCTTTTCGATTAGGAATTCTCTTAAATTCGCACTATTGAAAATATTGCCATTATGCGCAAGTGCAACATCGCCAACTCTGCCCTTGAATACTATGGGTTGGGCATTGGCAATATTACTACCGCCTGTAGTCGAATATCTCACGTGTCCGATTGCTATGGAAGAATTCCCAAACCTATTCATAACATCTTGTGTCATAACTTCAGCAACAGAGCCCATATTGCGATAGCCGTGAACACCACTTCCATTTGCAATCGCAAAACCAGCACTCTCTTCGCCCCTATGTTGGAGCGCAAAAAGTCCGTAATGCACATCTTGCAATATATCATATGGAGTTTTGCTTATCGCACCGAAGACACCACAAGCTTCTTTCAAGCTAATCATTTCCAAGAGTCAAATTCCTCACATTCTTGTAATTATTATAGGAGAATTCCATCTCCATTATTGTAACACATCTTATCTTATAAGACCATGCTATAGGGTATTTATATTTATTGTTATATCTAATGCTAAGTATAAGGTAGCCTTCTATCTTACAAAATCTTATCCATTCTAGCTATTGCTTCATAAGTGTTTTCTAGCGTGTTGAAAGCTGTTAATCTCAAATATCCCTCACCACAAGAACCAAATCCTACACCGGGTGTACCAACAACGTTCGCCTCAATTAATAACTTATCAAAGAACTCCCATGAACCCATATTATCAGGGCATTTTAACCAAATATAAGGAGAATTCTTGCCACCAGTATAATATATACCCTTACGATCAAAGAATTCTGCCAACTCTTTAGCGTTATTCATATAATAGTTTATATCCGCCATAATAGCTTTCATTCCCTCATCGCTAAAAACAGCACAAGCACCTCGTTGAATAACATAAGATACGCCATTGAACTTGGTAGTTTGACGTCTTAGCCACATTTTATTTAGTGATTTGCCATTACTGTCAACCAAATCTTCAGGAATTATTGTATAACTACATCTAACGCCTGTAAATCCTGCGGTCTTAGAAAATGAGCATATTTCAATAGCACATTTTTCAGCGCCAGCTATCTCATAAATAGAATGAGGGTATCCCTCTTCCTTAATAAATGCTTCATAAGCCGCATCATATATAATTACGCAATCATTAGCAACAGCATATTCGACCCATTCGGCAAGCTCTGCATAAGTATATACAGCACCAGTTGGATTATTAGGTGAGCAAAGATATATGATATCCGCTTTCTCAAGTAAAGACGCTGGCAAAGCCTTAAATGAACTATCGCCTTTCACATAGATTATCTTTCTTCCTAGCATAATATTACTATCTAGGTATACAGGATATACTGGGTCAGCTATACAAATTGTATTGTCATCAGAGAAAATATCTGTGATATTTGAAACATCACTTTTTGCACCTTCGCTAACAAATACTTCTGTGCTAAGAAGTTTCACCCCAAATTTAGTATAATAATTTACAATTGCATTAATTATAAAGTCATATCCTCTATAGGGACCATAACCTCTGAAAGACTTACCTTGTGCAAGTTCATCACAAGCATCTTTCATAGCATCAACAACAGGCTGAACGATAGGTCTTGTAACATCGCCTATACCCATTTTTATAACATTTTTATCAGGATTTTCTGATATAAATTTCTCTACTCTTGTACCTATTTCTGCAAACAAGTAATTTTCTACTAGATTTTCATAATTTTTGTTAAGTTTCATTTTTTTCCTTTTTTTTATTTTTTTATTTTATTTATTTTATTTAAGATTGTGTGTTGAGTATTCACTTAGCGGAATTGAGCTTAAGTCCTTAACACTTGTAGTTATTCTAAGCGCACGAATAAGTGCATTCGCTGTATCAATTGAAGTCAAACAAGGTACTACATTTTCAACAGCAAGTCTTCTTATCTTGAACCCGAATCTTTTGCTATTTCTGCCCTTAGTAGGGGTATTGATAATATATTGAACTTTACGTTCATCTATAAGTTTCTTCACATTATCGAAAGCATCAATATCTCTTTTTACTGTGATTACACCCTCAACAAGATATCTCTCTAAGTATTTTGCAGTGCCTTCAGTTGCATAAATATCAAAGCCTAATTTCTTGAAACCAACTGCTACCGGGAGGATTTCCCACTTAAATTTCTCAGAGACACTTAGAAACACTCCACCCGAATAACTCATTTTCATATTCGAACCATATAGACCCTTGAACAGTGCTTCGCCCATATCGGTAGACACGCCTAATACTTCTCCCGTTGATTTCATTTCTGGAGAGAGCGAAAAGTCTAAACCAGTAATTTTCTCATTACTAAATACAGGTACCTTAACTGCATAAATGCCCGATTTTCTATATAAGCCTGTTCCATATCCCATATCTGCAAGAGTCTCTCCCATAGCGCAACGGGTTGCAAGTTCTACCATGGGTACGCCCGTTACTTTGCTTATATATGGAACCGTTCTTGATGAACGGGGATTAACTTCGATTACATATACTTCCGAGTCTTTAAGAATATATTGAATATTTACCAGACCGTAGGTTTCAAGCCCTAATGCAATATCTTTAGTTATTTTAATCAAATTCTTCTCATCACTTTCAGTTACATTAATTGGGGGATATACCGCAATGGAATCACCGCTGTGAACGCCTGTCCTCTCAATATGCTCCATAATTCCTGGTATAAGAATATCCTTGCCATCACAGATAGCATCAACTTCAAGTTCTCTACCTATGATATATTTATCGATAAGTACGGGGTGTTTCTGTTCATTAATATTGATAAAAGAAAGATACTTCTCTAAGTCATTAATATCATAACATATTTCCATACCCTGACCACCAAGAACATAAGATGGGCGAACAAGTACGGGGAACCCTACTTTCTCTGCGCCTTTCATCGCATCATATAGATTGACTACACTTACGCCTTCTGGTCTCATAACACCGATTTTTTCAAGTAATGCATCAAATTGCTCTCGGTCTTCTGCTCTATCAATGTTCTCAAGTGAAGTGCCTAATATCTTACATCCATAATCTCGTACGGGTTCTGCTAATTTTATCGCTGTCTGTCCTCCGAACTGTACTACCACAGCTTCAGGTTGCTCAACATCAATAACATTATATACATCTTCAGGAGTCAATGGCTCAAAATATAGTCTATCTGAAATATCAAAGTCAGTAGAGACTGTTTCGGGGTTATTATTTATAATGACTGCATCATAGTTTTCTTTCTTAATCGCACGTATACATTGTACTGAACAATAGTCGAATTCTATGCCCTGTCCAATTCTAATTGGTCCACTTCCTAAAACTAGAATGGATTTTCTAGGTTTTGGAATATGCTCACTTTCTTTTCTATAAGTTGTATAATAATATGGACTTACAGCTTGAAACTCGGCTGCACAGGTATCTACCATATTGAATACCGGTCTTATATTCCAGCTCAATCTAAGTTTTCTGATATCCATCATATCCTTGCCCAGAAAATCTGCAATTGCTTGGTCAGAAAATCCATATTTTTTGGATTGCATCATTGTCTGTTCATCAATTTTCTTTTCTGTGCGTAATTTCTCTTCTAATCTAACTATATTACGAAAACGCCATAAGAACCACCTATCAATGCGTGTAATTTCATATATCAAATCAATACTGCATTCACGCCTAAGTAATTCGCATACTCTAAATATTCTGTTATCATCAGCAGGCATTAGACTAGCTAATAATTCCTCATCACTCATCACAAGTAAAGAATTGTCAAATAATTTGTCTTTGCCAATTTCTAAGGAGCGAACTGACTTCATAAATGACTGTTCAAAATTCTCTCCTATACTCATTACTTCGCCTGTTGCTTTCATTCTTGTACCAAGTGTTCTATCCGCTTGAGTGAATTTATCAAATGGCCATCTTGGGAACTTAGTAACTATATAATCAAGTGCAGGTTCGTGCGATGCTACAGTTTTGCCTGTTACCTTATTAGGTATCTCATCTAAATTAAATCCTACTGCAATTAATGCCGCAACTTTAGCTATTGGGTAACCTGTCGCCTTAGATGCTAACGCAGATGAACGACTTACTCTTGGATTAACTTCGATGATTGCATATTCTGAACTGTCTGTATGAAGTGCAAGCTGTACATTACATCCACCTCTAACACCCAAAGCATTTACAATATTCAAGCTAGCTGACCTAAGCATTTGGTTTTCTTTGTCTGTAAGTGTTTGCACGGGTGCAACTACTATCGCATCGCCAGTATGAATACCAACAGGGTCGACATTCTCCATACTACATATTGTCATAGAATTGCCTAGATTATCACGCAAAACTTCATATTCTATCTCTTTCCAACCTGCGATAGATTTCTCAATCAAGCATTGTGTTACTCGGCTAGCCTCCAGACCAGTACCAGTTATTACCTTAAGCTCTTCGGCATTATTTGCAAAGCCTCCGCCCGTTCCGCCTAAAGTATAAGCGGGGCGAACTATTAGCGGGTATCCCGCCTCTTCTCCGAATGCCAGAGCAGCATCTATATCGTTTACAATAACAGATTTTATAACAGGCTCACCGATTTCAAGCATAGTCTTCTTAAATGAATCTCGGTCTTCCGCTTTCTTTATTGTCTCGACACTTGTACCTAGAAGCCTTACATTCGCTTCTTCAAGAAAACCACTTTCCGCAAGTTCAGATGCTAAATTAAGACCAGTTTGTCCACCTAATGTAGGCAAGAGGCTGTCGGGCTTTTCTTTTCTAATGATATTTTTTATCATTTCGGGAGTAAGTGGCTCGATATAGACCTTGTCCGCCATATCTGCATCGGTCATAATTGTAGCAGGGTTGGAATTGACCAAAATTACATAAATGCCCTCTTCTTGCAAAGCCCTACACGCTTGCGTTCCTGCATAATCAAATTCGGCAGCTTGACCTATTACAATAGGTCCGCTACCAATAATTAAAACTTTTTTTATACTCTTATCTAGTGGCATATCAAATTCCTTTCGTCATCATTATATCGAACTTGTCGAATAAAACTCTTGCATCTAATGGACCAGCACAAGCCTCTGGGTGAAATTGTACCGTATAAGCACATTTGTCCTCATAACTTACGCCCTCTACAGTCTGGTCATTAAGATTAATATGTCTAATTGTACCATTTGCTATATTGCTATTTGCTACAGCATAACCATGATTCTGACTGGTAAGGTATACCGTGCCAGTAGCCAAATCCTTAACAGGGTGATTGCCACCTCTGTGTCCATACTTTAATTTAAATGTATCCCCGCCCATAGCTAATGCCATTAGTTGGTGTCCTAAACATATACCAAAAATAGGAATATTACCAAGTAATTCCTTGATTGTTTGTATTACAGTCATATTTTCTTTAGGGTCACCGGGACCATTAGTCAGCATAAGCCCGCTATGCCCTGCACTTAAAATTGTGCTAGCAGAAGTTTCGGCAGGATAAACTACCACATCATAACCTAAGCTACATAAACAATTAATTATATTATTTTTTACCCCTAAGTCAATAACTGCAACTGAGCCTTTATCGCCACCTTTCACAGTATATATTTCATTAGTTGTTACGGTCTTAACTGCATCAATTATTTCATATGCGCTAACTTTAGCTAAGGTTTCTTTATCAGGAATTTCCGAACAAATGATACCTCGCATTGTACCAAATTCTCTTGTCTTTCTAGTTATTGCACGAACATCTACATTGGTTAGTCCAGTTACACCCATTTCTATAAGAAAATCATTTAAGCTCATTTCGGAAGACCAATTACTAGGAACTTCACAAAGCTCAGATACAATGAACCCTTTGACCCAACATCTATCTGATTCGTTATAAGCCTTATTGATACCATAATTGCCTATCAAAGGATAAGTCATCATAACAATCTGCCCAAGATATGATGGATCGGTCAAGGTTTCTTGATAGCCTGTCATATTTGTATTGAAAACAACTTCTCCAATACTACTATCACAAGTGCCAATCAAATTGCCCTCATACACGCTCCCATCTTCAAGAACCAGATAACCTTTATTCACAATCTACCTCTCCTTCAAAAACGGTTGTTGCAGGACCACTCATATATACTGGAGCCCCTTCATCCGTCCAGTTAATTTTCAAATCTCCACCCTTCAACTTAACTGTAGCTTCACGACCGCTTATTTTGCCATTTAGAATAGCTGCAACTAGCGTAGCACAAGCACCTGTGCCACATGCTAAGGTTTCGCTTGCGCCTCTCTCCCAAACTCGCATTTTAAGAGTTTCCGAATCAATCACTTGAACAAATTCGACATTGGTCTTATTCGGAAAAAGTGGGTGGCTCTCTAAATATGCGCCAATTTTTTCGAAATCATCGAAATCCACATCATCAACAAACATAACACAATGAGGATTGCCCATAGAAACTGCAGTTACTCTGAAATCCCCTAACTTACTCTGTATTAAGTAATTTACAACACTCTCACCATTGACTAACATAGGTATAAGTTGCGGGTGTAATATTGGCTTGCCCATATTCACAACAGCACCAGTACAACATCCTTTTTCGATATTAAGTCTAAGTGTCTTAATGCCTGCAAGAGTTTCTATAGATACATTCTTCTCTTTTGTCAATTTCTTGTCATAGACATACTTGCCAACGCAACGGATACCATTTCCACACATTTCTGCTTCCGAACCATCAGAATTAAAAATACGCATAGAAAAATCGGCTATATCTGAAGAACCAACAAGGATTAAACCATCAGAGCCGATACCGAAATGAAAACGAGATAGGTCCTTACTTACCTCAGAGGGATTATTAATTTTGTTGGTCATAGTGTTCACATATATATAATCATTACCACAACCGTGCATTTTAGTAAATTTCATCTTCCGAATACCTCATTAAAGTCATTAGCACATTGCCTATTATATAATATATGAAAATGCTGTTTTTTGCAAGCTAATAGGCTATGCAAAGCCCCTTTTTTGTTAAAAAAATATTCATGAAAATGTATAAATGTATAATTATTCCATATACCAAACCGCATAAGCAATAAAATCAATACAAAAGTGTAATAGTTGGGGTTATAATCAAATATTTCGCTGCATAAATATTAATTTTGTTTATTCTGTCTACAAGAGGGCATATCTAATAATATTGCACACTGGACTAGAATTTATTCATCCAATTAATTGGTTTACATAAAAGCCCTACTATAATTATATAGGATTATCTACTTTGCTATCATTTCACTTGCCAATCGATAGGCTCTTTCCCGCATTTAGATAGATATTCATTGGTGCGACTAAAAGGTTTTGAGCCGAAAAAACCACGATAAGCAGAAAGTGGACTAGGATGAACGGATTCGATTACTAAGTGCTTAGAAGTATCAACTAGGGACTTCTTACTCCTTGCATTTTTTCCCCACAAGATAAATACTAAATTCTCCTTGCATTTAGATAAATGCGAAATAATATTATCCGTTAAATTGCCCCAACCACAATTGCTATGCGAATTGGGACAATGTATCCGAACGGTTAATGTAGCATTGATTAATAATACTCCCTGCTTCGCCCAACAAGACAAATCTCCTATGATTGGTGGGCTTATACCCATATCGCTAACTAGCTCTTTGAAGATATTTCTAAGTGATGGGGGAAACTCAATTCCGTCTGGCACACTGAATGCCAAGCCATTCGCTTGCCCCTCAGCATGATATGGGTCTTGACCTAAGATAACAACTTTCGTCAAGTCATATGGAGTAAGGCTCATAGCTCTATAAATATCTTCACGCATAGGATATACATCATAAAATGAGTATTCTTCATCAATAAACTTATTAAGCTTAATAAAGTAGTCCTTATGCGACTCAATTTCTATCAAATTTTCCCAATCTTCTGCCATATATACCTATAAATTCTCCGCCTTATTTATTCAAAAGGGGCATTCTAAAATGCCCCTTAATTATCATATTTTCCTTTAATTATTTCTTAGAGGTTGGAATAGGTAACTCAGACAAACCTTCTCTATCGAACTTCAAGGTTGTTTCATAAAGGATATCTAGCCCAATACCAAGAGTTTCTTCGCACAAATTATCATAGGTATCTCGTCTAGTATGATAATAAGGTTTCAACTCGTGATCCATACCAACTAAACAAGTGGCTTTCAACCCCGCTTGAGTAAAAGCCGCCGCATCAGTTGAACCAAGCTCAGCGTTCACTCTAGGAATATCATAACCTAGTGCCGCACCTGCATCACAGATTAATTTCATTACTTGGAAATCACAAGGAACAGTCATATTAAGGTCTCTTTTGATAACGCTTATATGCTCTTTTTCTCTAAAAGTTTCTACAGGAATGAAAATAGTATCTATACCTTTTTTCTCATCTGCGAGAATATCAGGGGCATGCTTAGCGGCATATCTTTTGGCACCACGAAGTCCAGCTTCTTCCGAACCGCTTAGAACTACCATTAATTCTGTGTTCTCAAGTTCTATGCTCTCATCTTTAAGCGCTTTTGCAACCGCCATAGGTATATAACAACCACTAAGATTATCGTTAGCGCCATCTACAACAGTTTTCTCATCGCTAAACCATAAGAATGCAAGAAATACAGGAACAAATACTAATCCACAATACCATATAATAGTGAAAGTAGCAGTTGGAGCACCAAAAGCTACACCATTTATTATCAAATCAATAACAGAAACACCAATAAAGAATAATGCACCTATTAAAACTAGAACAAAAGCCACAACCATAAACTTGAAACCGAATTTGTATAAGAAAGTCCATTCCCATGTGGCATCGGCATGCCCGTTTAATACAATTCTTCTCTTGACTTCACCCTTAGGTGCTTTGACAGAAACGACATTACAAGATGTTGCCTTCTTAAATAAGAAATCAAATGTCTCTTTGTATAAAATTAACTGAGTAAGCATTGGGACAAGTGCAAGCAACACAAATACTAATGTGAGCAATCTACTGACCCAAAACATAGCTACAGCAAGAAGGATTAGGCTTACTGTAATATATATCCAACCCATAAATGCAGAAGGATGCAAATCAAAATCCTCTATCCATACCTTATCCATCGTTTTTTCTAATTCGCTAGCCATATAATTCTGCGCATCACGCTCACCTTTACTTCCAGGGGGGCGTTTTTCAAAAGTCTTAATGATATGAGTGATTCCGTCAACGATATATTTGATACCTGAACTCTTAGTCTCTTTTTTCATTTTTATTCTCCTTTTGTCTATAAAATATTTTCTTTCCTATATTCATTAAAGGTATGTAGAAAGGAAATTCAAGTGATTTCCTTACTTTCTTTAACTCTTTTCTAATTTCTATGTTCTGTGGGCATTTGGATTCACATAGTCCACATTCAACGCAAAGCGAGGCACAATGTGGGGTATCGGTCAACATTCCAAGTTCTGTAATATATTTTACTCTAGGCATAGGCACTTTAAGAGTGTGCTTAGCATTATATGCCATAAAACAAGCGGGAATATCCACGCCTTTAGGACAAGGCATACAATACTTACAACCAGTGCAACCTATCGCCTTCGCTTTCTGCAACTCTGTTCTTGCCATTTCATAGTATTCTAATTCTTGCTTAGTTAAAGAATCGGGCAAGCTAGTTGCAACCGTTTCTATATTTTCTTTAATCATTTCCTCAGTAGACATACCAGAAAGCACAACTGTTACTGCTTTATGATTCCATACCCATCTCAGTCCCCAATCTGCTAATGTACGCTTAGGGGTCGCATTCTCCCATATTTTAACGCCTTTTGGAGGTTGACCATCTGTTATCATACCACCTCTAAGTGGTTCCATAATGATAACGGGTATACCTAATTCATAAGCTTTATCTAGTCCTATAGTACCCGCTTGATATTTAATATCAATGAAATTGTATTGTATCTGTGTGAAATCCCAAGGATAGTCTTCTAGTATTAGAAGAAAATCTTCTAATCTACCATGGAAAGAGAACCCAATATTGATAATCTCACCACTCTTCACCTTGCTCTCAAGCCACTCAATAACACCCAAGTCTTTCATCTTGCACCATTGTCTATAAGTGCTTACAGCATGCATAAGATAATAATCAATATAATGCGTCTGCATTCTATCTAAACTGGTGTTGAAGAATTTGTCGAAATCACTTGTCTTATTGACACTGAAAATAGGTAATTTATTAGTAAGTTTAATTTTATCACGGAAATCTTTGACCGCTTCGCCCAAAATAATCTCACTTTCTCCGCCTAAATAAACATAAGCGGTATCATAATAATTGATGCCACTTTCATATGCAAGCTTAACAAGTTCAATAGATTTTTCTCTATCGATTTTCTTACCCTTCTTAGGCAATCGCATAAAACCCAAGCCCAATGCCGATAATTTATCATGGTTCTTAATATTTTCTCTATACTGCATATTCATACCTATATAATATCATTATCATTATCTAATTACAAGTATATATTCAAAAATCAATATCTTTTAGCTATAAAACAATGCTTTTATTTTATAATAATATAATACATTACTATTAATTAGATAATTTATTTTGAATTAGGAATAATCATACCGTTTAGAATTGTCTGCTCTATCTCATATTTATCGTTCATTATATTAATGTCCGCAAGCATTCCGACCTTGATATCGCCCCTATCTTTCAACCCCATCATAGTAGCTGGATTAATTGTAGCCATACATATAATATCTTCAGCTGGTAAATCATATTTCGATAATATTAATCTAACCATTTTTGAGATAGGCGTAACACTTCCTGCGTAAGTGTTAAGTTCGGGCAATATTGCCACATCATCTAGGACTTCTATTACATAACCCTCACCTTGTTTTCCTAAATAGTGCTTAATCTTGCCCATACCCGCCACGGAAAGACTATCCGATACAAGCACAATCTTCTCTGCTCCCTTACACCGCATAGCTACTGTAAACTCTGGGAATGGGGTATGTCTATTATCTGCTATTATCTCAACATACAATCTATCATCGGCAAGTCCGATATTTGTAAGCCCTGCCTGTTTGTGTGGAAGCGGTCTTCTAGTATCTTTAGAAGTGCAATTGAATAAATGTGTTACGCTTGTCATACCATTTTCTATACAAGGATATATTTCGCTTGCAACAGCATTGTCGTGTCCACCGCTAACTTGCAACCCCGCTTGAGAGAATTTTTCTACATATTCAGAGATACCTACGACATCGGGGGCAATAGATATTCTCTTGATAATATCGCTATTTTCGAAAATAAATTTTGTATTACTTATGGTCGGGCGAACCAAATATTTAGGTGGTTGTGCGCCGGCATTATATGGCGTGAAATATGGCCCTTCAAGATGAATTCCGCCAATTCTCGCATAAGAATTATCTATCATAGCTTGTCTAATATTATCAACAGCTAAAATCAAGCTATTAGTTGGAGCAGTAAGTGTTGTAGGATAGAAGGTAGTAATACCTGTTTCAAGATGATACCTTGCAATTGTATCTATACTCTCTCTGGTCGCCTGCATAACATCGCACAAATAACCGCCGTGCGTATGAGTATCTATATACCCACTAGCAATAACCTTATTCTTGCAATCAATAATTCTATCCGCTTTGATTTCTTCAGAAGTAATTTCTACAATTTTATTATTAATAATTAGCACACTACAATTATTGATAAATTTTCTTCCTGAAAGAACTCTTCCATTAATTAATCCTAAACTACTCATAATTTCTTCTCCTGATACATAATATTTTGAAGCTCAGCAAATTGTTCAATGCTGAGTGCTTCGCCTCTTATTTGTGGGGATACCCCTAATTTTTCTAAATAGTCAACAGCTTGTTCCCTTGTAATATTGAAACTCTTAACAAGATTATTCTGATATGTTTTTCGACGCATAGCGAAAGCAGAACGGACAATACTCCGAAACATTTTCTTGTCGTAAATATCTAGTTTGTTCCGCCTAACATTAATCTGCACTATAGCACTATCCACATTAGGCATAGGGTGAAATACTGTGCGTGGTACATTTTTCAACACACTTACATCTGAAAAAGCTTGCACAGCTACTGTAATTGCACCATAGTCTTTGGTATTATGAGGAGCAATCAATCTTGAAGCTACTTCTTTCTGAACCATAATAGTAATAGTATCTATATCTAGTTCGCTTTCCATAAAATGCATAATTATAGGAGTAGTAATATAATAAGGTAGATTAGCTACTATCTTGAATTTTCCGCCCGTAACCTCGGCAATTTCTCTTGGTTGCACCTGCAATATATCCCTATTAATAATCTCCACATTATCATATTCAGCTAATCGCTCATGAATAATAGGTATCAGCCTGCTATCAATTTCATAACTGATTACTTTCTTTGCTACTTTCGCTAATTCCTCTGTAAGAGTTCCAGCACCTGTACCAATCTCAACCACTATATCCTCTGAAGTTATTCCGCTATCATTTACAATTGAACATAAGAAATTCGAGTCAGAAATAAAATTCTGTCCTAAAGAGTGGCGATAATTAAATCCTGCCATTTTCAAATTGTCGTTTAATTTACTCATAATTTCTCACTTTATTCACATTCTATCTCTATACCAAAGATAATGATATACAGAAGATTAATAAGGGCGCATAATAATTTATGCGCCCTTAGATATTTATTTTTCTCTCTAAGTTCGCAAAGACTACCCTTAACAACTTAATACCTAGTCATTTTATTGAAGAATTCATACGCATTTTCGGTAGTGATATTCGCAACTTCTTCATAGCTAATGCCTTTCATCTCCGCTATCTTCTCCGCTACATATTTCACATAATGCGGTTGATTGGTTTTGCCACGATAAGGCACAGGAGTCATATACGGACAATCTGTTTCTAGCATAATTCTGTTATTCGGAATTGCACTAAGCACTTTATCCTTGCCTTTGGCGAATGTCAATGCCCCACCAAATGAATAATAACAATCTAGAAAACGCATATTTTCAACAATTTCAGCACTACCGCTATAACAGTGCATAACTATGCCGTTTTGTATAATATTCCTATTCTCTTTAAGAATTTCAAGCATATCTTGATAGGCTTCTCTAAGATGAATAACTACAGGCAGTTTCAAGCTATCCGCAAGTTCTAATTGCTCAATAAATACCCGCTTCTGAATATCTCTTGGCGAATAGTCATAATGATAATCAAGCCCTATTTCTCCAAATGCTATAACATTGCTGTCATCTGCTACACTAGCAAAATAATCATACATACCTTTAGTTGCACACTTTGCATCATGTGGATGAATTCCTATAACTGCGAAAACTCTATTATTTGCTCTAGCGCAATCCACACTCCATTGACTTGACTCTAGGTCATAGCCAACATTGATAATAGCTTCAAGTCCATTTGCATGCATTTCGCTAATTAATCTATCCGCTTGAGGTGCTAACCTCTTATCATTCATATGAGCATGAGTATCAATTAGCATTAATTATCTTACCTCACTACCGCTAGGCATAGGCTTCTCTGGGGTGACAAGTACTAGGTTATCCTTATCGTCACTTGCGCAAAGTATCATACCTTCACTCATAATGCCTCTTAATTTCACAGGCTGCAAATTGCTAACTATAACAACGCTTTTTCCTATCATTTCATCAGCTGTATAATACTTAGCTATACCCGCAACAACGGTTCTAGCTACTCCTGCAACATCTAGCGTCAACTTAAGCAATTTATCCGCTTTCGCAACTTTTTCAGCAGTTAGTACTTTCGCAACTTTTAGCTTGATATTCATAAAGTCATCATAGCTTATCAAGTCTACCGTATTCGCCTTATCTTCCTTTTGTTCAACTTTTTCTGAGTTTAGAATATAATCAGACATTTCTTTCAGTTCCTTTGCTATATCATATCTCGGGAATAATGGCTCGCCTTTGATTACTTTGAAACCGCTAGGCACTGTACCAAACTTAGCTATACTTTCAAATGTGATATATTCGCTACCTATAAGCCCAAGTTTCTCAAATATCTTAGGTGCAGTAACTGTCAAGAACGGAGTAAGAGCGACACCAGCAAATCGGATACACTCATACAAATTATACAGC
This sequence comes from uncultured Clostridia bacterium, assembly GCA_964556835.1. Taxonomy (GTDB): domain Bacteria; phylum Bacillota; class Clostridia; order Christensenellales; family CAZKXV01; genus CAZKXV01. Next base: position 771 of record CAZKXV010000001.1, on the reverse strand, counting down.
ACAGTTTGCAGTCTTGGCATAAGTTTCTCATCTTTACCAAGTATCCACGGCTTAGTTTCATCGATATATTTATTCGCCCTATGCAACAAGTCCCAAATCCTACTAAGAGCATCAGGTGCATTTAATTTATCCATACTAGTGATCACATCATCCATCATAGTGCTAGCATTTTCTATTAAGTCGTTGTCTATATCTTCAGTCACATTAGGGCCTCTAAGTTCGCCACCAAAATATTGAGTTATCATAGCGGTAGTACGACTTACAAGGTTACCTAAAGCATTCGCTAAATCGGTATTTATCCTAGTGAGAAACCGCTCATTAGTATAAGTACCATCCGTTCCGAAAGGCAATTCTCTTAGCAGATAATATCTAACTGCATCTGTACTATATCTATCAGATAATACTACGGGGTCAACGATATTTCCGGTTGACTTAGACAACTTGCCATCACCTAGTAACAACCAACCATGACCATATACTTTCTTAGGCATATCTAAACCTAAAGCCATAAGCAATGCAGGCCATATAATAGAATGAAAACGAACTATTTCTTTGCCCATCATATGCACATCGCAAGGCCAATATCTCTTGAAAAGACTATCATCATCACTTAGATAGCCTAGTGCAGTGATATAATTAGGCAATGCATCAATCCACACATAAATAACATGATTTTCATCAAATGGAACGGTAACACCCCACTTGAATGAAGAGCGACTAACCGCCAAATCGCAGAAATTATCGCTTTCTAATAGGTTAAGCATCTCATTC